>JBFWRA010000994.1:0-2763 GCA_050249155.1 Isosphaeraceae bacterium
TGTCACAGCAGGGCGGAGAAGCTGGGGGCAGTCTGAACCGGGAAGCGCCGGCAAGGATGGGAGCAGCCCCGACAACGACGGGACGGTCGGCACTGCCAGACGGCCGGAGCCCGGCAAGCAAGACGGGAAGGTGCAACTCGTTGTGAACCGGCGGTGGAACCCCCTCAAGGTCAGAACCAGCTCTAACTTGGCGGATTTGGGCTGGGAGCGCAGTGCACGGCCCGCCGGGCAACCGGTCGGTCGACTCCATAAGTGCTTACGCGTGGTGGCTGTGGAGGCCCGGGGAACTCTGTGGTGTACCCGAGGCGAGGCTGCAGGGGAAAAGTCGGGGTAGGGATTCTTCCCCCGTCAACCGGTCAATGGTGAACGTGGGAACCATCGCGGCGCTGCCCTCTTCTCCAGCCAGCCAGGCTGGCGACGGGCAGGCGCGCTGTCGGCTGATGGCGTCGCGATGGGGCGGAGTCCTCGTAGTAGTCCGAGGTCGGGAAAGCCGGCCACATGGCGAAGGGGGACAGCGAGTCCGCAGTCGCTCCATGGAAGTACGGAAATCGCTGGTGAACACTGGCGTGTCGTCCGATTTGGCCGACGTACCGGAACCCGACAGCATTGCACCCCGAACCGCAGCCATGCGCTGCTGTCACGGGGCGTGGACTCGTGGAAAGCCGGATGCGTGGAGACACGCACGTCCGGTTTGGAGGGCGGGCCGGGGAAACGGGCTGGTTGAGAGGCCAGCACCGCGCCCCGGTCCGACCCTACTACTGATTGCGCGTTGTCTGATGGCGTCGTTTGCGTGGGTGGTCCGGCTTAGCCGCGGGATTGGCGGAGGAGCGTTTTTCGGCCGGGTTTGAAGACGACCTTGCCGTTGATGACGACGATCTCGTTGTTGAGGTAGAGCTGGACGGCGCGGCTGAGGACGCGGCCTTCGAGGGCGCGGCCCTTGGTGCGGACGTCTTCGACGCCGTCGACGCCGACATCGATATGGAAGACGTCCTGGAGGATGATCGGGCCGGCGTCGAGCTCCTCGGTGACGAAGTGAGCGGTGCAGCCGGTGACGCGGACACCGTCTTCCCAGGCGCGGCGGTATGGGTTTGCGCCGGGGAAGTAGGGCAGGAGCGAGGGGTGGATGTTGATGATCCGCCCTTCGAACGGCTGAACGACCGTTCCGGTGAGGATCTGCATGTAGCGCGCGAGGACGACGACGTCGGCGCGGACGCGCGTGAGCTCTTCGACGAGGAACGCCTCATGCGCGGCCTTGTCGGTGCTCGCGATCCAGGAGAACGGAAGCCCGGCGGATTCGGCGATTTCGCGCAGGGTCTCATGGTTGCCGATGACCGCGACGATATCGCCGTTGAGGTCGCCGGAGCGCTGGTCGGCGATGAGCTGCTGGAGGCAGTGGGCCTCCTTGCTGACGAGAACGGCGACGCGCTTTCGCTCGCGTTCGTTGGCAAGCGAGACGCGGATCTCCATGCCGATCTCGTTGCCGATCTCGAGGAGGCCGGTGATGAGCTCGTCGAGGGAGATCGATGCTTCCGTGATATCGACCAGCATGTCCATGAGGAACTGGCCGCGGACGACGCGCTGCTCGATGTCTTCGATATTGACGTCGCGCTCGGCGAGATACGTGCTGATTCGGGCGACGACGCCCTTCTGGTCCTGCCCCAGGACGCTCACGATGGCGAGGACTTGCGCCACAACACTCCTCCATTGGCACAGGCGCCGGGAAATGCATGCACCGGAGGCAAGCGTAGGGCAGGGAATGGGTAGTTCCTAGTTCCGCGTGAGGGTCTTGGCCCTTGGCCCCTGGCCCTTGGCCGAACGGAGCCGCGCGAACGCCAAACGTTTTTCCCCGGAAGATGCCGACAACCGGCCTCACGCCCGCATCTCACACGTTCGACGCGGAACCTCGGAGTGCCTGGAGCGACATCTTTTGTCGCTATCGCTGTCGATCAAGGGCGGGGCAGCGTATTCTCGCTCTGGGGGCGGCAACGTCACGCGGAGGGGCGCGGCATGTCGGCCAGGAGATGGATGCGCACGGGGCTCGTGCTCATCGTGCTGCTCGGTCTCCTTGGGGGGGCCTGCGGGGACGATGCTGCGAAGCCGGCGGCGAGCACGGCGATCGGCAGCACTGCCGTAGGAGCTACGGCCGCGCCGTCCGGCACGGCGGCGGCGTTCGAGCTTGCGGCGAATCAGACATTCAGGGTCAACCTCGGCGGCGAGCCGTTGACGATCGATCCGAGCCGGGCGGCCTTCTCGCCAGAGCTGACGATCGTCGGAAGCCTTTTCCGCGGGCCATTCCGCTTCGACAAGAGCCTCGCGCTGGTCGCCGACATGGCGTCGGAGGTCCCAACAAAGGGAAACAAGGGCATTTCTGACGATGGTCTCGTCTACACGGTACGGCTGCGGAGCGGACTGACGTGGAGCGACGGCAAGCCAATCGTCGCGAAGGACCTCGCCTATGCCCTGCGGCGCGCCGTGGACCCGCGTACGGGCGGCGACTATCGCTCGTTCCTCTGGGGGATCAAGGGCGCGGGTCCGCTTTCGAAGCTCAAGCCGGGGGATGCGGGGATCGACGAGGCGATGCGGGCGCTCGGCATCGAGACGCCCGACGATACGACCGTGCGGGTCACCCTGGCGGCCCCGGACGCGGCCTTCCTCAACTACCTCGCGATGTGGATCGCCGTACCGCTGCGGGAGGACGTGATCCAGGCCAAGGGCGATCTTTGGACGGAGCCGGGCAATCTCGTGTCGTCAGGTCCCTTCCTT
>JBFWRA010000995.1:0-2763 GCA_050249155.1 Isosphaeraceae bacterium
GATCCAGGGTTGAAACTGCAAGACCGGATCGATGAGGAGGCGGTTCAGGGGCTCGTCCGAGGCTCCGGGAACGTCCCGAAAACTCGCGCTGACGAGGAGGACGTCGGCGGGGCTCAGCACCTTCCCACCGACGAGCGACTCGCGGAGCGGGCCAAGGATCAGTCCGGCCAGAACGACCCCGAAAACGGCGAGTTCGCGACGGGGAGCCATGCCGCAGGCCTCCGTGCCACGTTCCTCAGAGTGCGACGTCTCGGATCTCGGAACGAACGGACCCATCAACTTCCTGTGAGCGCGAATCGTGAGAACGTCGGCGAGCGGTGCGGAGCGGTTGGCCGTCGCCTGTCGCTCAGATCACTCGACAGACGAAACATTTGAGGTATTCGGTTTCCAGGCAGGAGGCGGAGACCGGGTGGTCAGGGGCCTGGCCACGTTGTTCGAGGATCTGGATCGGTCGGGAGGAGAGCTCGGAAACCTGGCCGAGAACGTCGGCGAAGAGTCCGCGGTCCACCGAGCCCGAGCACGAGCAGGTCACGAGAATCCCTCCCGGTTCGACGACCTCGACGGCCGCCCTGTTGAGGGTCAGGTAGGCTTTCAGGGCGTCCTCGACCCCTCGGGCGCTTCGGGCGAACTTCGGGGGATCGCAGACGACCACTCCGAACCGCTCCCCCCGCGAACGATACTCGTCGAGTCGACTGAGCGCGTCACCCCTCTCGAATCGCGCGTTCGAGACGCCGTTGAGGGTCGCGTGGTGCGTGGCGACCTCGACGGCCGTCGAAGAGCTATCGATCCCGACGACCTCGGCGGCCCCGCCCGGCTTCGCGGCGTTCAACGCGAATCCACCCGTGTACGTGTACAGGTCGAGGACCCGCTTGCCCGCGCAGTGACCCGCGACGACCCGACGGTTCTCCCGTTGATCCAGGAAGAAGCCGGTCTTCTGGCCTCCTCTCACGTCGACCCAGTACGTCAGGCCATGTTCCACGATCTCGACCGGCGAGGTGGGGACGTCTCCGACGATCGTGGGACTCTCGCCGATCATCCCTTCCCGCTCGGCCGTGGACCTGTCCACGCGAACCACGGCCCCTTCCGCTCCGGTTTTCTCCAAAAGATCGGCGACGATCGCGTCACCACGACCATGAAGCGCCAGGCTGGAAAACTGGACGACCAGCCAGCGGTCATAGCGATCGACCGTCAGCCCAGAGAGGCCGTCCCCCTCGCTGGAGACGACCCGGTAGGCCGCGGAAGGCCCTGGCAATCGAAGCGTCTCCGTTCTGAGCCGGAGGGCGGCGTCAAGCTTGTCCGACCAGAAGTCCGGGTTCAGGGGTCCGTCGTCCCAACGGTACAGCCGAACTCGGATCGCGCTCTTCGGGTTGAACAGCCCTCGGGCGATGAACTGGCCTTCATGACTGAAGACCTCCACCTCGTCTCCAGGCGCGGGGTCGCCCTCGACCCTGGCGACCGAGGTCACGAAGACCCAGGGGTGCCTGGCGAAAAACGGTCGGGCCCGTCGAGGCTTCAGAGTGATCCTGGAAATGCGATCGGGCATCGGCGCGTCGTCGTGAGGAGGCGGAACGTGGATCGATACGTGGAGGCCCGGGTCGAGGATCCCTGGGGATCGCGCGCCGGTAAGGACCAGTTCGCGAACGAGGGAAGTCGGACGCGAGCGGAGGTCAGGTCTCCCGAATCGCCGATTCAAACTCCGCGAGGTACGCGAGGGTTCGCTCGAGCTGGCTCTTGAGATGCCTGACACGCAAGAGACTTCGGATTCGACAGAGCAGCTCGACCTTGTTCACCGGTTTGGTCAGGAAGTCGTCCGTTCCGGACTGAACGCCGCGTTCGAAATCGGACGCCTCGTTGAGGGCCGTGACCATCAGGATCAAGAGGTCCTTGGTGTTCGGATTGGCCCTCAGCTTCTGGCAGACCTCGAACCCGGAGTGCCTGGGCATCATCACGTCCAGGAGCAGGAGGTCGGGACGAAACTCCTCCACGGCCCTGAGCGTTTCCTCACCGTCGTTCGCCGTGCGAATCTCACAGTCGAAATCGCTCAGGTAGGCCTCGAGCAACTCGACGTTTTGAAGGTTGTCGTCGGCGATCAGGATCTTGGGCGGCTGAGTCGGGAGTTCCAAGGGCGTGGCCTCCTTGGCCGTTGGGGTCTTCCGTCAGCGTCCCCGCCGTGGTGAGCCGTCTGGAAACCGAGGTTGGGCGAAGCGTGGCGATGGGTCTCGCACAAGAATTCTAACGTGACGAGCGATTCTTCGAAACCCGAATCGCCCGCGATCCCACGGCGCGACACTTCGCCCCGCGATCTCGCCCGATTTAGCATCATAGTGTGATTCATTGCTTGATATTGCGGGAGGGAGGCGCTTGCCGGACTACGAACTCGTGGTAAAATAGTCAATCATGGCGTTCCTGTTCGGTATCGAGGCTCGGGGGTATCCCAAGTCGGTATCGAGAACTCGCCCCTCTCGGTTGCGAGGAGGCTTCCACGTGCCCCTGCGCGAGATCGACCGCCAGCTTCTGGACCGCTGTCAGCGGAAAGAGCCCGGCGCCTGGAATCAATTTGTCGATCGATATATGGGTTTGATTTATCACGTGATCCATCACGTGTCTCATGCCCGGAGCGTCGTTTTATCCCCGGCGGACACGGAAGACCTCGCCGCGGAGGTGTTCCTCGCGATCGTCGATGACGATTACGCCGTGCTCCGCAGGTTCAAGGGGGCGAGTTCCCTGCCCACCTACCAGACCGTGATCGCGCGTCGGGTGAGC
>JBFWRA010000996.1:0-2761 GCA_050249155.1 Isosphaeraceae bacterium
CCCGCCGATCGGCCCCACACGGGCCACCGTCGCGGTTTTCCTCGGTTGCGTGGCCGACGCCATGTACCCCGAGACCAACGCCGCGACCGCTAGGGTGCTCCAGCACAACGGCTGCGAAGTCCTCACGCCCGAACGCCAGGGCTGCTGTGGAGCCATCCACTACCACTCCGGAGAGGAGAAGCCCGCCGTCGCCCTGGCCAGAGCCAACCTCCGAGCGTTCGACCTGGCCAGCGTCGACGCGATCGTGGTCAACGCCGCGGGCTGCGGGGCCATGCTCAAGGAGTACGGCCACCTCTTCGACGAGGACGACCCCGACCACTCGCTGGCCCTCGAATTCTCATCCAAGGTCAAGGATATCTCGGAATTCCTGGTCGCGCTCGGGCCGATCCCCCCAAGACACCGGATCGATCGAACGGTGACCTACCACGACGCCTGCCATCTCTGCCACGCCCAGCGCATTCGTGAACAGCCCAGGCGACTTCTCGGCATGATCCCCGGCCTGGAACTTCGGCCACTTGAGGAAACCGAGCTGTGCTGCGGGGCCGCGGGGACCTATAACCTCACTCAACCAGAGATGTCGGAACGCCTCGGTCACCGCAAGATGGACCACATCGAAGCCACTGGAGCCGAGGTCGTGGCGACGGGTAACGTCGGCTGCATCCTTCAGATCGCCCGAAAGGTCAAGGAACGGGGACTGCCCATCGAGGTCGTCCACCCCGTCGACCTGCTCGACCGATCCTATCGAGGGCCTGGCGCGAATTAAGCTCGCAATGACCTGGATGAATTCATTCGACCGATCAGCCCCTCGATCAATCCTCCCAGTCTGGGAAGCGCCTCGGCTCCCGCGGCGATGACCTCCTCGTGACTGATCGTCTCTCCGGTCACGCCCGCCGCGGCGTTGGTCACCAGGGCGAAGCCAAGCACGCGGAGCCCGCAATGCCGCGCCACGATCGCCTCGGGAACCGTCGACATCCCGACCACGTCCGCCCCTAGCGCGCGAAGCATCCGGATCTCGGCGGGGGTCTCGTAGCTGGGGCCCGGCAGACAGGCGTAAAGACCGGACTTGAGTGCCAAACCACGCGTCTTGGCTTCCGCCTCGGCCAGGGCTCGTAGCGCGGCGTCGTAAACCTCCGTCATGTCCGGAAATCTCGGGCCGAACCGGCCGTCGTTCGGCCCCCTCAGGGGATTGACGCCAAGCAGGTTCAGATGATCCTCGATCAAGACGAGGTCGCCCGGGCGAAACTGCGGATTGACGCCCCCCGTCGCGGCCGTGAGGATCAAGCGCTCCACTCCCAGCCGGTGGAGCATCCGGACGGGGAACGTCAGGGCGCTCAGGTCGTGCCCCTCGTAATAGTGGAACCGACCCTGGAAATACAGGACTGGCGACGCATCGACCTCGCCGACGATCAGGTTTCCGGAGTGCCCTTCCACAGTCGGTCTTGGGAAATGGGGGATCTCGGCGTAAGGAATGACGATCCGGAGGTTGAGCCGGTCGGCCAGCGGCCCGAGGCCCGAACCAAGCACGACGGCCGTTCCCGGAATGGGGAACGAATCAAGCCTCGACCGGAGGAACCGAGCGGCCTCCTCGGCCCGGTCGAAGAGATCGCCACGTTCGCTCATAACAGGATCCCCGCGATGCAGGCTGAGAGATAGTTCGCCAGTGTGCCCGCCAACAAGGCGCGGAAGCCCAGCCTGGCGAGGTCGGCCCGACGTTCCGGCACCAGCGCGCCGATTCCTCCGAGCTGGATGCCGATTGAACTGAAGTTGGCGAACCCGCAAAGCGCGAACGTCGCGATCGTGAACGAACGAGCCGTGATCCGATCCTTCAGCCCTCCGAGCTCGCCGTAGGCGATCAGCTCGTTGAGCACCGTGCGGGTGCCGAGCAACCCGCCGACCTCCTGGCAGTCGGACCAGGGAACGCCCAGGAGGTACGCCACGGGCGCCAGGGCGTATCCAAAGAGTCGCTGAAGCGAGGTGTCTCCAAAACTCAGCCCCTTGTTGATCAGAGCGATCAGGCCGAGAAACGCGATGAGCATCGCGGCGATGTTGAGCGAGAGGTGCAGGCCCTCTCGCGTGCCTCGGGAGGCGGCGTCGAGCAGGTTCGCGTCGGGTCGCTCCTGGTCCTCCTGGACGGTTCCCAGGGTTTCGGGCACGCCGGTCTCGGGGATGAGCAGCTTGGAGAGCAGGATCGTCCCGGGCGCGGTCATGATGACCGCCGTGAGGATGTGCCGGGGTTCGACTCCGAACGCGAAGTAGGCCGCCATCACGCCGCCGGAGACGTGCGCCATGCCCGAGGTCATGACGGTGAGCAGCTCGGAGTTGGTCAGCTTCGCGAGGTACGGCCGAATCGTCAGCGGGGCCTCGGTCTGGCCCAGAAACAGGGAGGCCGCGACGTTCAGGCTTTCCGCTCCGCTCGCCCCGAAGAGCCTGGCCATCACGATCGCGAATCCCCGAACGACCCATTGCATCACGCCGATGTGATAAAGGATCGCGAACAGCGCGGCCACGAAGATGACCGTGGGCAGAACCCGGAACGCGAAGACGAATCCCGCGGGACCCGCGGGGTCGGTCAGGGCGTCGCCAAAGACGAACGCCGCGCCGTCGATCGCGCTACTCAGGACTTCCTCGACCAGCTTGCCCGCCTTATCGAGCAGCCATTCCCCCGCGGGAACCCTCAGGACGATCATCGCGAAGACCCACTGAAGCACCAGCCCCCAGAACACCACCCGAGGCGAGACGGCCCGACGGTCGGTCGATAGCG
>JBFWRA010000997.1:0-2757 GCA_050249155.1 Isosphaeraceae bacterium
TCATCTGGTTCATCAGTTCGCCGTTGAACTGCTTGAGGTTGACGGCGAATCGGCGGAGTTCAGCCGGATCGTCGATCGCTTGTGGCATGACAGGGCCCTTCCAGGGTTCGCGAATCGGCGGCCACTGGAGCCCGACGCGTCGGGCGCGTCGGGCTCGCGGAGTTTTTTTCGAGTCGAAGAGATGTGAATTCTATCGTACTCCCCAGCGACACGTGAGTAAAGCGCTGACACGGCGGCGTGGTCTTCCCGCCCCATCCACGCCTCGCCTCGCTTCGCCTCGCGAGTGATTCGGCGGGGGCGTTCGGCCAGGGCCGCCTCTCGTTCTCGGGACGACGTCGTCGGGGCCCGTCTCAGGGGCGACTCAGCAGCGTCTCCGCGCGGCTCAGCAGGAAGGAGTCCTCAGCGGCCAGGGCCATCTCCCTGGCGACCTGGAGCAGGGGAACCGCCTGATCGTCGTGGCCGAGGTCGAGGAGGGTCTCGGCTCCGTCGAAGGCCAGGCGGGCCCCGGCTGAACCTCCGACGTTCGCGAGGATTTCGCGGTAAATCTCCAGCGACTCGGCGGAACGTCCGGCCCTCGCCAGGATTTCGGCGGTCCAGACCATGAAGGTCCGTTGGGAGTGAGGATCGTCGCGGGCGAGTTCCCTCGCCTGGGTCAAGATCGCCAGGGCGTCCCCGTGGGAGCCTTCGCGCAGGGCGTGACGGACCAGGGAGGCGATGACCGCCCCGGCGTCAAGCCCTTCGAATCCCTCGGGGCGACCTCGCAGCCATGCCCTGGCGAGCCGGAACACCCGGGAGTCGTCGCGCAGACCCTGAGCCGAGGCGACCGCGTCGACGAGTCGAGGGCCGGCGAGTTCGGAACCGTCCAGGGCGTCGAGTTCCCGCCCGCTCATGCAGGTGACGTCGGCGGCGTCGAGGACCGCGCTGTCGGCGGGACCGATCAATCCCAGGCGACGACGAAGCCGGTCGAAGGGGTACCCCTGGTAAAGCGCGGCGTGGGTCGAGCGCTGACCCAGCTGTTCCCGGAACCGGACCACTCCGGCGAGTTTCGCCAGGTCCGCGGCGTCGCCGGTCGACGCGTCGAGCGGAGTCCGACCGTCGAGACCGTGTCTCGGCTGATGAATCCAGAGATTTTCATAATAATGCTCGACGGCGGACCGGGCGAGGGTGCGCTTGATGGACTCGTCGACTCCCTCGGGGAACCGAAAGGTGCCGATCGCGGCGTCGGACCACGCCAGGGGCAGTGGCGTGGCCTCGCGGCGGCCTTCCAGGAGGATCGCCGCGACCTCGGCGAGGGGGGGATCATCCAGCGCCGCGAGGCCGGCGGGGTCGGGTGTGGAGAGGCGGAACGATCCTGGAGCGACGATGACCGTCGCCAGGACGCGGGGCAGCCCTTCCGGCCGAGCGGGAGCGCCCGCCGAGGGATCGATTCCGGGTCGGTCGAGCCACTCGAAGACCCGGCCGTCGCTCAGCGCGGGGCCGCCGGAGATCGGGTCGCGAGGCACGGCGACCTCTCGGAGGTTCGGCCAGCGGCGGATCACGCCTTCGGTCAGGGCCGACGAGGCTGGCGGATCGACCACCCAGACATGGCGAAGGTCGTCGGCGATCGCCTCGGCCCCGCCCCCGTGGCGCAGGACCTCGGCGAGAGTCCAGCACTGCGAGGCTTGATCGAAGTCGGTCGTGGCCAGAAGTCGGACGGCCTGTTCGAGGGTCGCGACGGCTTCGCGATTCCGACCAAGCCAGGCCAGGCACAAGGCCAGGTTCAGCCTGGCGACGTGGTCGATGGGATCGTCGTCGGCGAGGTCCGCGAACGCGGCGCGGGCGGCGTCCAGTTCGTCGAGCCCCTGTCCCTGGAGTCGCCGATTCCAGCGCTCCCGATGGCGCGGGTCGTCGGGAGTCTGAAAGCGATACTCGGCGCGCGCGGCGGCGGGGAGTTCCGAGGAGCCGGCCAGAAGTTCCAGCGCCTTGGTGGCGGCCTCGTCGCCGGGGTTGAGCCGGATCGCCCGTTGCCAGGAGGCCCAGGCCGCCAGGGGGCGCTGGGCCCGGAGATGGTCCCAGCCCCGTTGGACCAGAGAGCGGGCGTCGAGAGCGGACATCGAGCCACCTTTGGTGTCGTCAGCGTCCGGGGACGATGAGCTTCCTCTCTCCTCCCTCGGTTCCGCGATCGTTCGCGCCGCCAGGGGTCCAGATGCCAGTGGAGCCGCCGGTGGACGCGGCGGGGGTCCAGATCTCGGGATTGGTGGCGGACACCCCGAGCCTGCCCGAGGCGGTTGTGACCTTCGGCCCATACCGGGACAGCAGGGCCTGAAGCGGCCTGGTGTCAAACAGCATTTCGTCGGGCTTGTCGGGCTTGGGACTGACCTCGATGAGCCCCATGTCGACCAGGTTCGCGAGCAGGAGCTGAGTCGCGCCGGCGTTCTCCTGGTATCGGTCCATGATCGCGGCGAGTTCGGGTACCCAATCCTCCGGCTCCTCGCTCAACGAGCGGAGTCGAAGCTCGACCATGTCCCACTGCGGCGTGGTGACGGCCCGGAGACGTTGGGGGTCGGCCTGGCGTCCTCGTCGAATCCAATCGAGCGCCTCCTGGTGATTTCCCGCGCGGGAGGCCAGCGTGGCGAGGTCGGTGTAGATCGTGAGGCTCAAAAGGCCCAGGCGTTCGATCGCCTCGGGCCGCTGGATGAGGGCCAGGGCGGCGTTTTTCAGAGCGATCCGGGACTGCGTCCGATGCGCGCGATGGAAGAGCGCCGCGAGCTTCTCGTC
>JBFWRA010000998.1:0-2753 GCA_050249155.1 Isosphaeraceae bacterium
CCCGACGACGCTCGACGATCGCCATGCGAGCGGGTCTCGCGGCGCGAGAGCCCGGCCCGCCGCCCGCTTGACGCACCAGAGTCTCGCGAGACGATCACGCCGTTCCTCGGAGTTTCCGCCTGAGAGATCGATCCATTGACGCTCGTCGTCGCCAAGCGTGTGGATCAGCTCGGCTGGGTCGAACGAGGGTACCAAGACGATCGCGACGCCCAGCCTCGCATCGACGACCAGCGAACCGATGGCCACCGCCGCTCCATCCGCGGCCTCGGCCGCCACGACGGCGAGCGTCCTTGACGAGGAGGCATCGACCGGTCTGACGCGAAGTCGACCATCCACGTCGGAACAGAGGCTCAGGTCCGCGGGAAAGACCGAGCCCTCGCCTTGGGTCCGCCAGAGCCTCCGCGCGGCCTCCTTGGCGGCGACGGTCGACCAGATCCGCGCGGTGTGGTCGCGGAGGGCGAGCCCTTCCGCGCGGGTCTCCGCGCGTTCCTCGGGTGTGGTCTGAATCCACTCCAGAACGTCTCTCCAGACAGGTTTGGCCATGTCCGCGGGAGGTTCCAACCAGACGCCCAGCGATCCCGCGAGGCCCGACGTCAGGTCGATCGGTTCGCCGACGAGTACGGTGTCCGGAGACCGGAAGACGTCTCGATACCGGCTCGGCCAGTAGAACCGCCAATCCTCCCAGTCACGAATCTGAACCCAAACATGCCCAGATTTCGTCACCAGATCGGCCCTCGCTTTCACCAGCGGCCGGGTGACCTCGTCGATCCCGATCCGACAGTCGATTTCCTCGCCTTCGGCTGGGTCCGGGCCGAAAAGGGCGATCTCGCCCACGCGCAGCGGAAACATCACGTCACCCTCTTCGCCGGCCTGTTTGTCGATTCCCCAGGTCCCGAGCAAATGAGTGAAGGCGTCAAGCACGATGGGGTCGGTATGCAAGTCGGGCCAGCGTGACTCGGGCAAAAGCGCCCGGCGAGGAAGCACCTTGAGTGTGCCCTCGATCCCGGATCGCGAGGAATCCCCGACGTGGATCATGGCCTGAAGGGCTGGCCCGTGAAAGAGCCATTGCTCACGGTAAAGCGTCTCCGCCGTCAATCGGCAGGGACTACCCTTCTCAACACGAAATGGGGGAGCGACAGGTGGTTCCGGTCGCGACCGGGCGAAGGCGACGACCCCTTCCACGGCGAGAATCGACTCCCGAGCGGAGCCGTTCGCCGTCGTCCGGAGGTGGACGGTGACCTCGTCGGGGCGAGCGGCTTCGCGCGTCGCGCGGGCCTCGATCGTGGCGATGCCCGACTCGGGATAGGCGATCCATCGATGGGCCCGCACATTCCGAAGTGAGACCACGACACGGCCCGGCGAGAGAACCGACGCCGCCTGCGCCAGGATCTCCGCCATGACGGTGAAAGGCAAGACCGGCAGGCCAAGCCGGGAGGGCTCGACCGCCGAGAGCCTTCGACCTCCCAACGTATGATGATGCGCGATCGGGTCGTCGGGCGCGAGCCGCCAACGGCCGACGAACGACACGCCCGGATCCAGCGTGACGATCTCGCCGGACCACGAGGGACCGCGCGCCGGGATCGCCGTCGAGGGTTTCAGGCGCGCGATCACGTCGCGAAGCGTTCTCGCCCGGGCAAGCGCCTCGACGTCGTTCCCCTCCGCCAGCAATCCCTGGTCTTGAAGCTCTCCAAGGATCTCGACGCGTTTGATCGAGTCGATACCCAGGTCGGCCTCCATATCCTGATCCAGATCGAGAAGATCGAGCGGATACCCCGTTCGTCGGCTCACCAGGGAAAGCAGGACGGCACCAGGATCCTGGATCGATCCCGACGTCGGGTGACTCGGCTCCGGCGCACCGTTTACGCTCTCCTTCGGCACGAGAGCCGGTTCGAGTGAACGACTCTCGTCCTCGACGCCAGACGAAGGGAAACCATTCGCAACGTCCCGATGGGAGCTGGACACGTCCTCGACGCCGTGGGCGAGGTAGGCGGCCATCACGTCGTTCTGCGTTTCCAGGTAGCGCCTCATCGTCTCGAAATGATCGAGAAGCGCCGATTCCTTCCGCGAATCGACTGGATGAGCCGGAACCGACGGCGCGTCGTCGCGAATGACGACGCGCGTCGCGGAGTCGTCTGGCGTCGCGACGTCCTCTCGTTTCGACTTCGCGAGGAGCCTCCGCAGCAGCCCCTCGGAGAGTTGAACCGAGGTCGTGGTGGGTGGCCGTGGAACAGAGGGAGGCCTGACGGCCAGGTCGCGGCTCAGGTCGAGGGCCACGGGCCTGCGTCTGGCGTAGAGGACGTCGGGACGAATCGACACGCCCTGGGCATAAAGGGATGCGACCAGATGATTGAGTTGGGTGACTCCAGACCGTCGGGGCAGGTTCGCCGAGACCGCGAAGTGCGGACGGCCCCTCAAGACGTCCTCCACGTAGCCCGTGAGGCTCCCTCGGGCTCCGACCTCGACGAAGATCCGCGCGCCGTCGGCGTACATCGCTTCGACCGTCTGTCGAAAGAGAACTGGCTGAACCCACTGATCGACCACGAGCCGCCGGATCTCCGTGATCGAGTCGGGCATCGCCGCGGCACCGCGGCAAGAATAAATGGGGATGCGGGGGGATTGCAGTTCCAGGCCATCGAAGAATTCACGGAGGGGTCCGAGCGCCTCGCCAAATCGTGGCGTGTGGTAGGCCCGGCGGAAGGGGAGCCGCTCCGCCATCAGCCCCCGAGAACGGAACTCCGAGACCAGTCGTTCCG
>JBFWRA010000999.1:0-2752 GCA_050249155.1 Isosphaeraceae bacterium
CCAGACATCCCTCGACACCACGCCCCGGTCGTAACGCCACATGACTCGCCGATATGTCAACCAACTCAACAATGGGGACTCGGTTGACGAGGCGTTCCTCGTGGCCGACAAGCAATTGCGGGCGAACCGCCAGGGAAACCTTTACCTTCATCTGGAGCTTCGCGACAAGACCGGGTCCGTGGGCGCTCGGCTCTGGAACGCGACCGAAGCCCTCGCCCGCACCTTCGAGCCTGGCGACTACCTGCGGGCCAGAGGTAAGACCCAGATCTTCCAGGGCTCGCTTCAGATCATCCTGTCCCACGTCGAGCTGGCGGACCCCACGGGATTGAACCACGAGGACTTTCTGCCCCAGACCTCGCAGAACGTCGCCAAGCTCACCGCCAGGCTTCGAGAGCTCCTGTTCAGCATCACGCACCCCCACCTTCGGGCGCTGGCCGAGTGCTTCCTGATCGACGAGGATTTCCTTCGCAAGTTCACCACCGCTCCCGCCGGCGTGAAGAACCACCACGCGTACCACGGCGGGTTGCTTGAACATGTCGTGACCCTGCTCACCATCGCCGATCGAATCAGCGACCTCTACCCGGACGTCGACCGGGACTTGCTGATGGCTGGGATTTTCCTCCACGACGTCGGCAAGGTCGACGAACTGTGTTACGACAGGGCCTTCACCTATAGCGACGAGGGCCAACTCGTCGGTCACCTGGTGATGGGGGTCGAGATGCTCGGAGCCAAGGCGGAGCAATCCGGCGACCTGACCGGCGAGCCGTTCCCGCGCGAGCTGCTCCTGCGCCTCAAGCATTTGTTTGTGTGTGTTGTGGGAACTCATGAATTCGGAAGTCCCAAGCTGCCGATGACCCTGGAGGCCGTCGCGCTGCACCACCTCGACAACCTCGACGCGAAGCTCCACGCCGTGACCCGGGAAATCCGCGACGATCCCAGCCGAGAATCGAGCTGGACCCCGTTCCAGCAGAATCTTGGCAGAAGGCTCTTCAAGGGGGCGGCGAAGGCGTCGGAGGACGGCGAGATCACCGAGTGAGGGCGTGGTCTTTCCGCCCCCCTGGTCGGTCAAGCGCGGTGGCGTTCCCCTCGCGTGGAATGGCACACCCCTTCCTGGCCACGATAGAATGGTGCGCGGGGGGAATCGCCAGGCGCTGAAGGGGGTGGGGATGTCCGGCTTCCGGCTCTCGCTGGCGGGCGCGCTGGGCCTGGTGGCCCTTCTGGCGCTGGGGCTGGCCTCGCTCCGATCGGCGACGGTCTGGTGGACCATGCTCGCCTCGTCGGCGACCCTCTTCGTGCTGCTCACCGGCGTCGTCGGGGCGATCGAACGTCGCGGCGCCGATCGCTCGTTCTGGCTCGGATTCGCCCTGTTCGGGATCACCTACCTCCTGCTTGTCAACTGGGACGGGTTCGGCGGACAGTTCGGCTACGACCTGACTCGCGGTCTGGACGACTGGGCCGAGACCGTCGTCGAACCACTCCCTCGCGCGACCGCCAGCGCCTCGGGAGCGGGAACCTCCTCCCCGACCCTCGCGGCCGACCGCTCGGTGAAGGTCGGCAACGTGGTTCAGATCGCCCGGATGTTCCTCAGCCTCGCGTTCGCGATCGGGGGCGGATTGACCGCCAGGGCGACGTTCGCCGGGGCGAGCGTCCCGCGCGAGACCCGCGACGATTCCGGAATCAAATCATGAATTCCTACGAAGACAGGGTCCTGGGCCTCGTCGGGAAGACCGACTATCACCCGATCACGCTCAAGGCGATATCCCGACGATTGGAGATCGGGCCGGAGGATTACGCCGAGTTCCGCTCGACCGTCAAGGCGATGGTCAAGGACGGCCGGCTGACCCTGCGAAAGGATAAGACCCTGAGCAAGCCCTCGGCGGACGCGCTGGGCAAAGGGGACGTGCTGGGGATCTTCAAGCGGACCTCCAAGGGGTTCGGGTTCGTCAAACCTCACCACGCCTCCGAGAAATCCGACCAGATTTTCATTCCGGCGAAGGCGGGGCGCGACGCCTCCAGCGGTGACGAGGTGGTCGTGAAGATCACCAAGAAGGCCAAGGGGGTCGGCTTCAACGCCGAGGGGCGCGTCGTCCAGGTGATCGCGAGGGCGTCGGGTATCTTCGTCGGCACCTACTATGAGCGTGGCGGGGACGGCCTGGTCAAGGTCGACGGCACGACGTTCCACGACCCGGTCCACGTTGGCGACCCCGGAGCCAAGGGCGCTCGGCCCGGCGACAAGGTGGCGCTGGAGATGGTCCGCTACCCGACTCCCTACCAGGGTGGTGAAGGGGTCATCACCGAGGTGCTCGGCCCCAAGGGGCAGCCCGGGGTGGATACCCTCACCGTGATCCGCGCGTTCAACATTCCCGACGTCTTCGACGAGGCCGTCCTCAACGAGGCCAGAGCCCAGGCCGTCGCGTTCCGGGAAGAGGACGTCGAGGGGCGCGACGACCTGCGCGACTGGCTCACCGTCACCATCGACCCGGCCACCGCCCGCGACTTCGACGACGCGATCTCCCTCTCGAAAGACGACCGGGGCTACTGGAGCCTCGCCGTCCACATCGCCGACGTCGGCCACTTCGTCCGTTCCGGTTCGGAACTCGACCGGTCGGCCAGGAACCGGGGGACTAGCGTCTACCTCCCCGACCGCGTGATCCCGATGCTGCCAGAGGTGATCTCCAACAGCCTGGCGAGCCTTCAGGCGGGGAAGACCCGGTACACGCTGACCGCCTTCCTCGAGTTCAACGCCGAGGGA
>JBFWRA010001000.1:0-2750 GCA_050249155.1 Isosphaeraceae bacterium
AGGGCGAGCGGACCGGAAAAACCTCTTCCCCGCCGATGAACTTGGCGCATCACACCAAAAGAGAGTAATCGCCCGGATCACGTCTCGTCAAATCGAAAATGCATCCTGCCAGGCAATGAGACGTGAGCAGTGGGGCTCGTTCACAAGTGACAACGGTCTGGGGACTGGGGAGACGATCGTGAGGTCCGGCCTGGCCCACTCTTGACACGACGCCCCGAATCGATCCTACCATGGACTAATGTGTTCACCGGCGACGGCGGGCTCGCCCGGGGTTTTCGGGTGGCCTTTCGCGTCGCGCCGAGGTGCGCGGGGATCTTCAAACGTGAGCCGAAGCAACCGAAACGCCCCCATTCGGACGACCCGCGTCAACGTCTCCGCCGTGGCGGTCGTGATCGCCCTGGCGTTGGTCGTCGGCCCTGGGCTCTACGCGCTGAATCTGTTCCAGGCTCGTCGCATCAGCCAGGAGGCTCTGGCTTCCGCCGCTCGGCTTCGGGACGCTGGCGAGCCCGATCTGGCCGTGCGGAACCTCGACCAACACCTCGCCAGGAATCCTGGCGACGTCGACGCGTTGGGGATGAAGTCGGAGATCCTGGCCAGCGTGGCGCTGAGGTCGGGGAATCCCGGCCTCTACATCGACGCGGCCAGGGTTCACGAGCAGTTTCTCCGCGTCGCCCCGAACGACCCCGCCTCGCAGGACGTCCGCCGTCGGTTGATCGAACTCTACGTGAAGTATGGCGACGCGCTGAAGGCGATGGCGAGCACCGAGTTCGCCAATCTGCTGGCGACCCTGGATAGCCGCTACAGGGCCGCGGAAATGGTCGCCCGGCAGCACATCAGTCGAGGGGCCACCGATCCCGGGGCGAGAAGGTTGCTGGCGATGGCCCTGGACGGCCTGGCCGTCCCTGGCAATCCGAAAGCCCAGTCCGACGCGGTGGAGGAGTACCGCCGGGTGCTGAGCATGGACCCGGGCGATATCGAGGCGGCCGAGCGACTCGCGAAGCTCTACCTGGAGCGGCTCAAGGACACGCCCCGGGCCGAGCTCGTTCTGAACGACCTTTTGCGGGCCAATCCAGACTCGGTCAAGGTCCGACTGGCCCGTCACCGGTTCTTCGACAAGATCCGCAAGGACCGGGAGGCGGCCGAGGAACTCGAGCAGGCGACGCGGATGGCCCCCAACGACGTCGAGGTGATCCTCGCCGCCGCCGAGAACGCCCTGAAACGGGGCAAGATCGAGGAGGCCCGCCGCCAACTCGCCAAGGTGCCCGAGAACCTCAAGAGCGATGTCAGAGTGCTCTTGACCCGCGGCCTGATCGAGTTTGGCGACGAACGGCCGGGGGAGGCGGTCGACGCCTGGCGGCAAGGGCTGTCGACCTCGGCGGGGACCAATGGCGAGGTGACCTGGTGGCTCGCGTACACCCTGCTCCAACTGGGCAAGGTGCCCGAGTCCCGCCCGCTCATCGAGCAGTTCGCCAGGCTCAACCCGGGGGACACGCCCCTGCTCCGCCTCCTTCAGGCGCAGTACGACGAGCGGACCGGTCGACCCGCTCGGGCGCTGGCCTCGCTCGACCAGATCCGCCAGAAACTCGACCCGAAGTGGGAAGGGCTCGTCCACCTGGCCAGAGGTCGTTGCCACGAGGCGCTCTGGGACGATCTGAAGGCGATCGACTCCTACAACGCGGCGATGCAGACCGACCCGCTGGCGGTCGTCCCGCGGCTGGCGATCGCCAAGCTGAAGGTCCGCCGGACTCCCCGGGAAGCGATCGACCTGATTTCCCGGGGACTGGAACTGATCCCCGGGGACCCCGCTCTGCGGATCGCGATGGCCGGCGCCCTGCTTCGGCAAGAGATGGGCCAGCCCCCCGCGCGTCGCGGCTGGTCCGAGTTCGATCGGGCCTGGCGCGCGGCCGCCGAGGTGTCGCCGAAAAGTTCGGTGGTCGCGCTGCTGTGGGCGGACCGACTGGCCGGCTCGGGACGACCGGACGAGGCGTTGAAGTACCTTCAGCAAGTCGCCGATGGCTCCCCAGATAATCTCCCCGTCGCGATCGCCCTGGCGGAAGGGATGACGCGGCTGGACCAACCCGAGGCCGCCCTGGCCGTTCTGGACCGCGCCGCCAAGGCCGGCGACTCCGCCTCGCTCCGCGTGGCGCGGGCGCGCACCCTCACCGCCCTGTATCGCGGCCGGGAAGCCCGCGCGGCTCTCATTCGCGACGTGGATAAGCTGGAACCCTCCGACCAGGGCGAGATCTGGATCGCCCTCGGCCAGATCGAGACCGCCAGGGGAGACGACGAGGCCGCCCGACAGGCCTACGCCGAATGGGCCAGGCTTCAGCCCGAAGACCCCAGACCTCGGCTGGTCCTGCTGGAACTGGCGCTGACCGAGGGCAACGAGACCGCCATCAAGACCCTGGTTCAGGAACTTCGCCTCTCCGCGATCGACCCCAGGGAACGTGGCACGCCGAATTCCCCGGTGGCCGCCGCCCAGGCCAATCGCGACCTGGCCTACCGGCTCGCCCACGCCAAGGAACTGATCTGGGAGCGTGACAAGGCCAAGCCCCCCGAGGGTTCGCGTGACGAACAGCTCGAAGAGGCCGGAAGGCTCGTCGAATCGGTCCTGGAAGAGGCTCCGACGCTGCCCGCCGCCAGCATGATGAAGGCCCAGGTGCTCGAACGTCAGGGCAAGCTCGCCGAGGCGGTCGTTTTCTATGAACAGGCTTACGGCAAGGGAGTCGGCTCGGCGGTGCCGAGACTGG
>JBFWRA010001001.1:0-2745 GCA_050249155.1 Isosphaeraceae bacterium
CCCGCACCATCGTCTCTTGCGCGCATTTAATCCCATCGTCGATTAGTTCCCGTCATTCACTAAACTCATTGATGATAATGGAATGAACCTTCTTGGTTCCCATAAGCCACTACGGGAAAACCCGGCCGCGTGACGGCGTCAACGTTCCAGCACGGCATCGAACAAGCCATAATTAGCTTAACCAGGAAACCGAAGACGGAAAGGCCCACGGAAAGAGAAAGGGGCGATCGGGTGGGTTGAAAACGTGACGGTCCTCGCCGCTCAGGTGGTCAGATCGATCGGAAATCAAATAACGTATGGCATGGTTCAGCGTCGAGCCCCCCGTTTTGATCCTCTTGGCGTCGTGGAATGGCGATGTTGAGGGTCGGAGGGAGCGGCCCGATCAACGTCGATCGGCCCGCTTTATTATGATAGTCAGGCGATCCGCGAGGGATTGGAACCTGGGCGACGAATTCTCTTGACGATCACGTCGCCTCGCCCTGGAGATTCCGAACCCCCGTGTGTCGCATGGGACGGTGGTCTCCGTAGAAAGCGAGTCGGCTCACGATTCCTTTGATTGAAGAAACGGGCGAACGTGGAAATCGACGCGAACCAGGGGATATACCATGACGTTCTGGGTGGAGGACCGGCGAGGTTCGCCCAGTTGACGTATGGGATGCGAGCCGTTTCAGGAAGAGATTGGAGATGGCCCTCGGCAAGAACGTTGGCGGCGCGCGGGCGTTCTCGACCAGCGCGAGTCTTCTGGAATGACTCCAGGGGCCCGACCGCGAGGCGGCCTGGGAGGAGCTGGTCCAGCGCTACGGCCCACCGATCCACGATTGGTTTCTGAAGTGGCGAGTCCAACCCCACGACGCGGCCGACCTGGTTCAGGAGGTCTTCGTCCGGCTGGTCCGCCGGTTACCCGAGTTTCGGTATGACGACCGGCGTAGCTTCCGGGCCTACCTCAAGACCCTGGCGCGTTACGCCTGGTGCGACCTCAGGGAGCGATCCCGATCGAGCGGTTCGGGCGAAGCCCACCTCGACGACCTCGAAGGGGTCGAGGCCCGCGACGACCTGGAGCGCCGGCTTGAGGAGCAGTTTGACCACGAGCTTCTGAACGAGGCCATGGCGCTGGTCGCCTCCAGGGTGACGGGGCCGACCTGGGAGGCGTTCCGACTCCAGGCGATCGAGGGGGTTCCCGCGGCCGAGGTCGCCCAGCGTCTCGCGATGAAGATCGCCTCGGTCTACAAGGCCCGAAGCAACGTCGTGCGGTTGCTTCAAGAGACCGTCCGCGACCTGGAGTACGACCCCCAGCCGGGAAAAAATTGACCCACGAGTTCAGAACGATGGGAAAACCCGTGACTCATTCCATGAAGGTTCGGGCGGGACGTCGATCATCTTCCTGAGAGTTGAGCGGGTTTCGCGAAAAACCTTCGACTCGACCGCCGTGCCGGAATCCGCCACCGGCGCGGTGGTCGAATTTCCCTGGCCCACCCGTGACGACGTCCGACCGCCGGGTGCGCACCTGGAACTAAAGCCATGCCCGGCTGTCTCGATCGGCGACTCGCCCTCGATTATCTTTCCGACTCCGTCTCTGATGAGATCGCGGAAGAGACCGAGGCGCACGTCCAGACGTGCTCGCGCTGCGAGACGCTGCTGGCGGGGTTGGCCGAAGGCGGAATGAGCCAGAAGCTTCGCCTGGCCCTGGCCATGCCGACGGCCCCCCCCCTGCCCGACTCCCTGCGACGCCTGCTTCCTTTCCCCCTGGGAAACGTGGAACCGCCAGCGCCGGGGACCGCGCCCGAGATTCCTGGGTATGACTCGCTTCGCGAGCTTGGCCGAGGAGGGACCGGGGTGGTCTACCTCGCCAGGGACTCTCAACTCGGTCGTCTCGTCGCGCTGAAGGTGATCCTGGCGGGCCTGCACGCTTCCAGGGAAGAGCTCGCGCGGTTCCGCTCCGAGGCCATGCTCATTTCCCGACTTCGACACCCGAACCTGGTGCGAGTGCTTCACGTCGGCGAACACGAGGGCCTCCCCTTCTGCGCGATGGAGTACGTCGAGGGGGGAAGCCTGCGGGAACGGCTCTCGGCGGGTCCGTTGCCGGCGATCGAGGCCGCCGCGCTGACGGCGAGCCTGGCCGAGGCGCTCCAGACCGTCCACGCCGCCGGAATCGTCCATCGCGACCTCAAGCCCGAGAACGTGTTGCTGACCGTCGACGGCGCCCCACGGATCGCCGACTTCGGCCTGGCCCGCGACCTCCAGGACGAGGACCGGCCGACGCTCACCCGAACCAGCCAGGTGGTCGGCACCCCGCGCTACATGGCCCCCGAGCAGGCCGCGGGACGCGACGAACGCAACGGCCCGGGGGTCGATATTCACGCCCTGGGCGCGATCCTCTACGAACTCCTCACCGGGCTTCCCCCCTTCCGCGCGCCCACCCTCGCGCAGACGCTGGCCCAGGTCGTCGCCCAGGTGCCCACGGCGCCGCGACGACTGGACCCCAGGGTGCCGATCGACCTGGACACCGTCTGCGTGAAATGCCTGGAAAAAGCGCCGGCCAGGCGCTACGAAAGCGCCGGGGCGCTGGCCGAGGACCTCCGGCGGTTCCTGGACGGACGCCCGGTGCTGGCCAGGCCCGTCGGCCCGGTCGAACGCGTCTGGCGGACCTGCGCGCGTCGGCCGTTGATCGCGGGTCTGGCCATCGCGCTGGGGCTGGTCGTGATCACCCTCGCCGTCGGGGGCCCGATCGTCGCCGCCCGACAGACT
>JBFWRA010001002.1:0-2744 GCA_050249155.1 Isosphaeraceae bacterium
TGTAGTTCTCGTTGATGAATCGGTCCCAGCCGTTGATCGTGCCGTTGAGCCAGTTCAGCCGGTCGGTCACGTGGGTCGTGGCGAGCATGCCGAAGTGAGTGAATGGCTGACCATAATTGAACATGTAGGGAACCGAGAGCAGTGGTCGACCGGTCGCCGGCACGACCTCGTAACCGAGGATCGTGTAGAACCGGCCTCCCTTCACGTCGGTTCCCCCCTTGCTGAGAATCGGCGGAATGTGCATTTCCGCGTAGAACTGGGCGGGATCGTAACCGGGGAACCAGCCCGACGGCCACGCGCCGTCGAAGAGTCCGTACATATGGTTGAACGCCCAGTCGTGGCCGAACAGGTTGTCGACCCGGAAACCGAAGTTGAGCGTGTCGTTCTGCTCGACAGGCTTCTCCACGACGAAGTAATACTGGTTCCCCATCCATTTGTTGGCCATAAAGTTGGGGTTGACGCCGAAGTTCGTGCGGGTGGTGCCGTTGCCGTTGGCGTTGCCCGTGAAGCTGTTCTGAATCCACCCGTAGAACTTGATGGGAGACTCCTCCAGCCCCAGCGCGTTCATCAGGAGCTGGGTGGGGTCCTTCTCCTCGGCCTGTTCCGAGGCCGCTTCGGCCTCGGCGACGGCCTCGGTCGGCTCTCCGCCGAGCCCCTCCCGCTCGGAGGCGGGAAGTCTCAGGTCCGTGTTGCTGGAAAGTGGTTCCGCGCCACCGGGGCTCGCCTCGAAGGCGGGCGGCGGAGGCGCGTCGGCCCCCGCGGTCGGCGGGGGCGTTCCCGGCAACGTCGCCGAGGGAAGACTGGGAGTCTCCCCCACCACCCCCTCACCGGGAGGCTGGTAACTGGACCGACGCACTCCGAGCGGAGCCGAGGCGACCGGCGACACCTCGCCCGGCAACGGCGGCAGTTCGCCCAGGGGCACCGACTGCGCCCGCACGGTTCCGCCGACGATCACGAGGGCGAGGCCCCCCGCCCAAGACCAGATCTTCATGGCTCTCCTCCTGAAGGGATCGTCCACCGATCCGTGGTGGACGCGCGTGCTGACGGCTGGACCCGCGCGAGTTCCAGAGGTCCCGAATCCGTGGCGTGGATCATTCCGGAGGGACCGACCGGTCGTATTCGCACCCGGCGAACGTCCAACGAGGGAGAACGTCCGTCGCCCTGAACGGAGACACGCGAGCCACGTGGAGAGCCAACCGTGGCCCACGAACGAGGGGCGATTCCCGTGCGAACGTTCCGCTAATCCGCTTGTGACGACCCCTTCACGCTCGACACGCGCCTTCCGCACGGCGATGCCTGGCGGACTCGTCGACATAGGTGGCGGGTCACACAGGCGGATACTCGCGGTTCCGTCTCAACGATCCTTTCATCGTCCACTTGCGTTCGTCGGATCGAGGTTTTTTTCGATAGGTTCGACACGACGCGGTCAAGCGGGCAAATCGGCGAAGATGGGAGTCTCCAAAAAAAATCGCGAAAAAGTCCACTCCCAGGTGGAAATGAGAAAGCCGGCCAGATAGCATCCTTCAGGTCAACCACCTCTCCCATGGCGACCTGAACGAGCTCTCTGGCCGGCTAGTCGGGACCGCGTCCCACCCCCCGAGGGTGATAAAACCGCGGACTGGTGTAAGAGAGGGCGAGCGGGGGGGTCGTGCGAGGCAACCCGCTCGCCCTTTGGCGGTTGGCGGAGGGATTGACGTCCCCGCGCCGTCGCCTTGGGGTTGGTTTGGGGGGATCTCCGGCCGAGTCGCTTCTCGCTCCTCCGCTCGTCAATCCTCACGCCGCGAGTGAAGAGCAAAGCGGGTGCCATGAGAACCGAAGCCGC
This sequence comes from Isosphaeraceae bacterium, assembly GCA_050249155.1. Classification (GTDB taxonomy): domain Bacteria; phylum Planctomycetota; class Planctomycetia; order Isosphaerales; family Isosphaeraceae; genus JBFWRA01. The sequence goes on from JBFWRA010001002.1 coordinate 1,823, forward strand.
CCGCCCGTTTCGCTCCCGGAGCTCGAAGATTCACCTGATCTATTGACCGTCACTGAAGATAGGACGATCTTCCGAAGACCTCCCCACGCGGTGGATTCGGTTAAGAAGCCAAGGGCCGCGGACCGAGGCTGGCTCGGCCCTGTCCGCTTCACGGGCAATGGTGCCACGAGACTACGCATGCGGTTTGGCGCGTGACCGATCGAACGAATCCCAACGAGAATCCCGAGTCTCCCGCTCCGGTCCGAAGTTCCCTGGAACCGCTACTCGCGGCGATCGAGAGCGTGTCGAGGCTGGGAAAGTTCGAGCGGTTGGTCCGCTGGATGGACCGGGAACTCGACGCGGAAGGGGTTCCCCGGACCCTACCCGTGCGGGATTGGCGGGAAGGGCTTCAGAGACTGGCCAACGCGATCGGCGAGGGACCCGTGCCGTGCCCTGACCGAGTCGAGGCCCTGGCGGAGGGCTGGTTTCTAGCGCTCTTGCGTCTCAGCCGGCCGGACGGTTCACCCTCCTTCGGCCCGACGGGGACGTGCGCGGAGGCGCGTCGCGTTCTAAGGTTCTGGGCGAATCGCCTTCCCGACCCGGGTTACGACACCGTCCTGGACTGGTGGTTCCCGGAAAAGTCCACGTCCCGATCCAGGCACGCCCCTCCGCCCTTGCCGGCCGACGCCCGACCCGATCGCCCCCTGGCGGTCCTGAGGTCCCATTGGCTCAAAGGGGGTGACTTCCTCGCCCTGGATCACCGATCGCCATCGACTCGATCGCTCATTGAAATCTGCGCGGGGGGACGCCCCTGGATCGGCCCCGGTTGGGACGTTTCCCCCTCCGTTTCGGATCGTGTGACGCGGGCAAGGCCAACCCTCTGGAGGACCCAGAGCGCGGCGGACGTCGCGGAATGGTCGTTTCGTGTCGGGAAAGCCCGGGT
>JBFWRA010001003.1:0-2742 GCA_050249155.1 Isosphaeraceae bacterium
GCGGGCTGCCTGGCGTTGATCGGGCCGATCGTCCTCTGGCGATCCGAGGCGGGGGAGGGGGGGCTTGGTGAACTCCTCTGGATGACGGGTGGGCTGCTCGTCTGGGTGCTCGACGCCGTGGCGTTGCTCCAGGGAGAGTGGCGCACGACCTCGCTCGTCACACCGCTTGGGTACCGCATGATGGGGCTGACGATGCTCGCGGTCCTCCTGGCGGGCTGGCGAGGCCGGGCCGGCGGTCGGAACTGGTCCTGGACGAACGTGACCGGCTGGGTGCTCGGTGTCTTCTGGGTCGGCATGGCCTTCACGACCCTTTGGCCAGGCCGCGGCATGGGCCTGGCGCCGCGTTGATCGGGGACCGAGGTCCAAAGCGCGGACCGATCCGCTTGACGGGTACCGGTCCGATGAGTAGCCTTCGAAAGTGAGGCGGTCGGCGGCGCTTCACCTTCATCATCCTCGCCTCGTACCGCGTCTCCCGACGAGCCGGCCCGCCGAACCCGCCGTCCAGGAGTGAGCCCGTGTCGATCGACCAGAACGTCAACGCCCCGCCGCATCAGGTTCACAGCAGCTCGGTCAACGAGAACGAGATCCTGACTTATCGCGCGATCAGTCCCCGCGCCGTCTTCAGCCTGATTTTCGGCGTCCTCGCCATCCTCTGCTACACCCACTGGTTCTTCCTCCTCTTCGCGGCGACGGCGATCGTCCTGGGCATCACGGCCGACCGCAGAATCCAGCGGTTTCCCGACATGCTCACGGGCCGAGGGTTGGCCCAGACCGGGGTCACGCTGGGCCTGGTGTTCGGCCTGACCTCCGTCACCATCGCCGGCGTTCAGGGATTCCTTCGCGAGCGACAGGCCAAATCCTTCGCCAGACAATACGGCGAACGTCTGGTGAAAGGGTCGCTCGACGAACTCATCTGGCTGGGCCAGGCCCCGAACGTCCGAAAGAACACGACTCCAGAGAAGCTGGTCAAGGACATGAAGGCGGCCAACACCGACCAGCAGATGTTCCTGATGCAAACCGCCGGCATTCGCGACCTGAAAGATCAACTGTCCAAACCCGGCGCGGAGGTCCACTTCGAGAAGATCGAGGACCACGGGATCGACGGCCTGAACCTCTACGCCACCGCGCTTTACGACGTCCACCTCTCCGGCGAACCCCAGGAAGAGGAACGCCCCATCCCCGAGGGCGAACGGTTCGCGCTGGCGTACCTCAAGGCGACGAAGGTGGGCGGGCGCTATGAGTGGTGGGTCGAAGAACTCAAATTCCCGTACAAGCCGTCGAGCTTCGTGAAGCCCCAGGCACCCGTCGACGACGGCCATGGCCACGGTCCCGGTGAGGGGCACTGAGCCCGAGCCCCCTCGCCTTCAAGTTCGTCGAGAATCGAACGTGGGCCGCCCTCCGCCGAGGAAGGCGGCCCACCCCTCCTGGTCTCCTCCCTCGTCAGTTCCGGTACGAGGCGTGACAGTTCGCGGTCTCCCAGAGCACGACCTCCACGACGGGCAAGCCCGCCGCCGCGGCCCGCTCGTAGATCAACCGGGCGATGTTCTCGGCCGTCGGGTTCTCCTCCATGACGAATACCCGCTCGCCGCGCTCCAAGAGCGTGGGGAGGAGTGGGTCGTCTCGACAGAGCAGCATATTGTGATCGATGTGCTCGTCGACCCACCGCTGGACGTGCCGCTTGATGTCGGCGAAGTCCACCAGCATCCCCCGGGCGTCCAGTTCCGGGGCTTCCAGGACGATCAACGCCCGGCCGTTATGCCCGTGCAGGTGGCGGCACTTGCCCTCGTAGTTCAGAAGGCGATGACCGTAGCAAAACTCGATCTCTCGGGTCACTCGATACATGTCGTGAAGTCTCTCGCCGAGGGCGCTTCGATCGGTAAGGCGGCGGGAAGGCTCGCGTAGTCCGTCTGGTCGGCCACGCCGAGGCGTTGAAAGGCTTTCCGGCGCTCCTCACACTTGTTGCAGCGGCCACAGTGCCGATTCTCGACCGGGTCCAGACACGAGAAGGTGAGACTCAAGGGCAAGCCCAGGCCCCGACGAAGCACCTCGCTCTTGGTCGATCGCTCATAAGGGCGAAGAATCCTGAGCCGGCCGTCCATCGCCCGATTCAAGACGCCGGCCAGGTCGCTGAAGAAGTCGGGGGTACCGTCGGGAAACGGGTTTCCCTTCAGGATGCCAAACGCGAGGGCCTCGATCCCCCTCAACCGACACCAGACCGCCGCCTTCGCGGCCAGCAGGACGTTGCGCCCCGGCAGATACACCGCGTCGTCGTCGGTCAAGGCGTCTGGCACGCCGGGACGACCCGCGTTGCTCCAGTGGTCGCCATACACCTGGGCGATCGGTTCCTCCAGGACGGTTAACGGCATCAATCCGGGCCTGTCTCGACTCGCCGCCTCAAGAAACGCCAACAGATGGGTTCGTTCCGCGTCCTCCCAGCGGAGCCCGAATCGGACGTGGATCGGGAAGACCCTCGCGAACTCGCCAAGCAGATCGACCGCCAGCACGGCGCTGTCCAACCCTCCACTGACGAGGACCGCGACATCCCCTCGCGTCTCCGAAGCCTCTTGTGGCGTCAGCACCTTCCAGGAACTCCCCTCGGGTTTCGTTCGCGATCTCGACCGGATTCCATCGACGGCCGTGTCGAGGTCGCGTGTCAGCATAAGAGGAGTCGAGGCCAGTTGGATAGCCCCGAGAACTCCACGGCGGCGACGCCTGGCGTGGCGACCACCACGAGAGTAAGTT
>JBFWRA010001004.1:0-2741 GCA_050249155.1 Isosphaeraceae bacterium
GTCGCATCAAACGCCTCCAGGATCTCCAACACTTCCACCGGGGTCTTCAAGCCCGTCCACCAGGCCGCCTCGATCAACACGAAGCGCCCCGAGCTACCGGGCGATCAGGACGAAACCGCGGGGAGAACCAATGGCCACCCATGGGGAGATCCGACGGCCGCCCGCGAGGAGATCCAACGGCCGCCTACGGGGAGTTTCCCGTGGCCGCCGTCACCGTTTCCTACTCCATCATCGGGGAACCAGATCTGCTCGCGAGCGAATCTCTGTCCTGGTACCTGAACACTGACAACAACCCAGCCACGGGCTCGCCGGCCTTCGGCGGCGGCGATTACGTCGTCATCACGCTCGGTCGCCTGGGACCCGATGACCCGCCCGAGCTCGTTCCGTGGAATCTCGCACTGAACCAGTTTGACGTTGCCGCAGCCAGGCCCCTTCAAAACTCCGGGCCGTTCGGATTCGTCGCGAGCATCACGGGCCTCAACGGCATGTCGCCGGGGACACCGGTCACGCTTGTAGGCGCCGCGTCGTACAAGGGACTCCTTCAGTCGCATTACGACTGGACTCCTGATGTCACCGCTGCGGGACAGGTTCCGCCTTTCCAATTCACGCCCGCTTTCGCTGCCCAGGCTCCTGCGGTCGCGCCGCCTTCCGCTCCGACGCCCACGCCCGGACAGGCTCCCGCGACCGCCGTCGGACCGGCGCCGCCCTCAACTTCGACGGGCCAGGTTCTGGGCGCGTCGAGAGCCCGCGCTGAGACAGCGAAGGCCCTCCGGCGCACGTATGGCCGCCACTTCACGAGCCGGCGCCCTGGGTCGTATCACGTGGCGTGTCGGCGCAACTCCCGCATAAAGCAAACCTGTCGCGTGTCTTGGCGTTGGACCAAGTACCACTACAGCGGTCAGGTCACGGTCCTGCTCGGGGCCAGCAGCAGCGCCACCACGAACGTCGTTATACGGCGCACGTCGCGTCCTGGGGGAAACAGCCCGACGGAGAACAGCCCAACGATCGAGTTCGCCGCGGGCGAACTGCGACGGAGTGTCGCGCGACCCTAATCCTCGGCTTGCTAGAGCCATAGGAGCCAGAACTCGGGCCTCCGGGAAGCACGAAGCCCAGCGTGGCCGGGCTCGTGTGTGCGGACATGTGTTCGTGTCCGGCACGATCTCGTTCCCGCTTTCGGAGCACGATGCCGATCGACCGTGGTGGTCGTGAATCAGCGCCGCGAGAGCCTGGGGGTTCCGAGCACCGCGGTGTTCTGGGCGCTGGCGCCCAGCAATGGCCGACTCCGCGCTAGCCGGGGCTCCTGAAGTGCCTTTACACCGAGCTCGCTCGGGCCGTCTCGGTTCGACTCGCGGAGGGCTCGGCGATCATCCGGTGCCGGAACTGCATTCAGACCTCGCGGGTCACCCAGAGAGATCTGTGACTCGCGGAGCCCTTCGTCATTGGCATGCGACGTTGTTGCCGTCGTGGTCTAGACCGTAGTGGTCTTCCCCGACCACGCGTATCGGGCCCTGGACATAGTAGGGCCCGTCGCCGCCCCCTCCGGCACAGTCGTAGTCGGAGACATCCGGCCTCAGGCAGGCGCCGGAGTAGTTGGGGTCGCAGTTTCCCCCTCCGCCAGTCGACGTCGGCGCGGGCGTGATCGGCCGAGGCTTAGGCTTCGCTCGGGGCTTCGGCTTCGCCCGTAACGTGAAGGCGTAGGTGAACTCGTCGCTGAGATTGTTCTCGCAACTCGCCGTATACCGAGCGCCCTGCCGTCGCACGCGGCATCGGAACGTCACCGCGTCCTCGAACCCGGCCTGATTCGTCCCATGGAAGCTGACGCGGACAACGCCCGGCTTCGGCTTGTAGTGGAGGTCGCGAATCAAGGAGGCCGGGTTGTCTGAGCACGTCACGAAGCCGCTGGCCCTGAGCCGGCGGTCCAGGATCTGCGGGTCGTAGGTCACGAAGTTCCGTCGGATGTGGCAGGTCTTGAGGTCTTGGCTGAACCTCTGACTGGAGAAGTTGGCCGACGTGAGATACCCGTTGGCGTCGATCGTGATCATCACCGCTCCATGTCGAAGGCTGTTGCGGTCGTTGTCGAAGAAGCGGAACTGGCAGAGTGCAGTGGGTGCCTCGGAGTCCGTTCCCTCCAGGAGCTCCGCGCTCGGGCACCTGAGCCACGTGTCGGGCTCGTGGACACCATAGGCGTCCCCGAATCGGCTGGTCAGTTCGGCGTCCAGATACTGCCGCGCGGTCGCGGTGGTCAGCTCCTGCGGCTCATAGCCGGCAAAGTAGGCGCCGAACTGATCGGTGCGCCCCCCCTGGGAGAGGAAAGAGCCGACCACGCACTTGTAGTCCATGTTGGCAAAGTGGCTGTCGGCGGTGTCGTAGGTCGCCGTGAGCCCATCGGGAGACAGCGAGACCGTGGCGGGAACGCTCCCGCCGAAACCGGTGAGCGTGGTCTGGAAGGGACGGCTCCCGTCGACGACGTAGACGACTCTGATCGTTAGCGTCGGCGGCTCAGCGTCCTCGTTGTCCGCGCAGGCGCCGGCCCCGGCCACTGCCAGAACCGGGACCGCGTCCAGGGAAGTCGGCTGGTTCAGCGTAATCGTCGCGTGGACGGCGCCTGTAGCGCCGTCGTAGGTCGCAGTCCCGCCTACCACCTCGGTGACCACCGGATGCGGTGTCAGCGTCGGGGATGTGTCCTGGATGTCGAGACCGTCCTCGATTGTGGCAACCCGGACGGCGCCAAGAGCAGTCCC
>JBFWRA010001005.1:0-2739 GCA_050249155.1 Isosphaeraceae bacterium
TCGTCCCCGCTGGTCCCCAACGGCTTTGGCTGGCCGGGGGTCGATCTCCCCGCCCCAGGCGACTACGACGGCGACGGCAAGACCGACCCCGCGGTCTACCGACCGACCACCGCCCAGTGGTTCGCTCAACTGTCGAGCCAGAACTACGTGGGTCGCCAGATCGCACCGGGCGGTTTTGGGTGGCCGGGGGTCGATATCCCCGCCCCCGGGGACTACGACGGGTCGGGCAAGACCCAGATCGCCGTCTACCGACCGCAAGAGGGCGCTTATTACGTGAGACTGCCCGGCGGCTCGACCCGGAGGGTTCCGTACGGTGGGCCGAACTACATGGACCTCCCCCTCCTGGCCCCGATCGGAGCCCTGAAGCGGTTCGGCCTTCTGCCAGGGGGAGTCTTCAGCGCGTCCCGCTCGGCGGCGCTGGCCACCGCGCCGAACTCCAGCGCCGGCACGCTCGCGATTCTCGACGCCTCGGCCCCCCCGCCCCTGGCGTCGCCGTTCGCGACCGAATCAACCAGCCCCTTGAACTGGTCGGACCTGATCCATCGGCGCCTCTCCGCGGTCCGCCCACGAACGGTCGTCAACCAGGCTTGAGGCGAGGATTTCACCTCGACGTGGACGCCGTCCCAACGGAAGGTCTCGACGGCGTCCACGCCAGGGCGAAGCCATCAATCAACTCGTACCCAGATTTTCAAACCAGTACAGGCCGCTCTTGCCCGGACAGAGCAGGTCGAGATCGCCGTCCCCGTCCAGATCGACGGCCTCCATCTGAAGCCCGGTGCCGGCGGTGCCGGCCGGGAAATCTTTCAGGGCGTCGCGTTTCGGTCCTTCGGCCGGCGCGTTCGTCGCCGGTTCTCCCTGGAACACGACGTGCCGCTTCCAGGCGCGGGTCGGTGAATCGAACTCGTACCAGGCGATGACCGAGCCGTCCGTCGCGCCTGGCTCGATCTCGTGGGCGTAGACCCGCTTGCCGGTGACCAGCTCATGGGCCTTGCCGTCGCCGTCGAGGTCGGCCCAGATCAAGGTATGCACCGAGGCGACGCTCTCGTCGATCACTCCCTTCGTCCAGGTTCGCTCACCTCGCTCGCCGCGGGACTGCTTCAGCCAGTACAGCCCGTAGGCGTGCCCCATGCCGTAAACCACGTCGGAGTGCCCGTCTCCGTCGACGTCCCTGGCGAGGATCTGAATGCCGGTGGCTCCGAGTTGCCATTCGGGGTGCCAGGTCCAGGTCTCGGCCTTCGGGTCGGCGGGGGCTTCGAACCACCCCTTGGGGGTCAGCAGATCGACCCGGCCATCGCCGTTGACGTCGCCCGAGCCGACGCCGTGCCCGGCCGCTTCCTTGCCGAAGTCCCGCTTCTTCCAGACGGGTGGGGACCCCGCCTTCTCTAGCTCGTACCAGACGACGACGTTCACCGCGTTGGGCAAGACCTCTGGTCGCCCATCCCCGGTCAGGTCGACGAGTTGAGCGGCCTCGCTCGGACCGGGAAGGTCGATCTCGTGATAGATCCAGGGCTTGCCCGCCTGGCCAGGATTCTCAACCCAGCCGACGTTCTTGGAGAAGTAGGCGCAGGTGACGTAGTCGAGACGTCCGTCCCCGTTGACGTCCATGGGCAGGGTCGCGAAGCAATTGTAATACGTGCCCTGCCGGACGACGCTTCGGGTCGGGTGTGGGGTCCAGGACGGGGCCTCGTACCAGGTGTCGCCCGAAACCACGTCGATCTTGCCGTCGCCGTTCACGTCGAACGCGCCGGCCGCTTCAAACCCGCTGGTGGGGTTGATCGTGTGCCGCTTCCACCTTGGCTCCGCGCCGTGGGCGAGCGTCATCGCCCACGCCATCGCGACCGTGCCGAACCCGAACCATTTGAACCCACGTCCGATCATGGTGATTCCTCAAGGAGAGTGATCCCGCGAGCAGACCTCGACGGCCTGAATCCACACTATTCCTCGTCGTCGTCCTCGTCGTCGTCCTCGTCGTGCAGTTCCCAGCCAAGAGCCTCGGCGACGGCGGCCAGCCTCGCCCTGGCCTGGTCGAGCTGGCCTGGATCGATCTCGAAGTTGATCGCCTCGACCTGGTCGCCCCGCGTCACGGCGTAACCCCGAAGACCGGCCGACGGGACTTCGATCCACCAGGCCGAGGGGGACTCTCGCATGGTCCGAGGGGTCAGACCCAGGGACTCGAACGTGTCGACCCAGTCCTGGAGCGTCCTGGGAGGCGTGTTCCAGGCTGGGATCGCGAGTGGTTCGATCATCGTCGCTCCGGGACCATCCTCGCGTGGGGCGTTTCCTTCCGAATCGTGTCCTGAAGGCGTTGGTAACAGACTCCGACGGGGATCTCAAGCGACCACCGACCCGGATTCCGGGTGACTGGCGATCCGTCGGAGTTCCATTCTATACTTGCCCGAGCGTTGACCGTTCCGAACCAACGGAGTCCTCCGCCCATGTTTCGACGACTTGGCACGATGCTTTGCCTGATCGTTTTCCTTCAGGCCGGTTCCGCCGTCGCGGCGGACACCCCCAGCGCGCTCGAGGAATCCCCGGACGGCTGGATCGATCTCCTGGCCAATACCGGGACCGAACTGAGGGGATGGATTCGGGGAACCATCCCTCCCGGAGGGAAACTCAAGGGGGCCGGCAAGGGGCAGTGGACGTACGACCCGAAGACCCAGATCTTGACCAGCGCCGGGGATCTCGGGCACGAATGGCTGCGGTGGGATGAGGAGGTCGGCGACGCGATCTTCCACG
>JBFWRA010001006.1:0-2739 GCA_050249155.1 Isosphaeraceae bacterium
GCCTTGATCCCTCGCCTTGTCGCCGACGACTTCGAGCATCGCCTGGGAGAGCTCCACCGCCGTGACGGGAAAGCCTCGCACGGCGAACCCGAGGGAGAGCCGGCCCGCCCCGCAACCCAGGTCGATCAGCGGACCCGGCTCGACGAACCGCGCTTCCAGGGCCTCACGGTCGGCCTGAAAGAGCGGGTGGCCGGCGAAGTAATGATCTTCACGCTCGGCGAGCTGGCGACTTTGCGCGTACCGCCATAGCGCGGGGTTCACCCCCCTCGGCAGCTTCCACGAGGGAGGAGTGGGCGATCCGCTCATCCCCGGCCCGTCCCTTGAAAAACCCTGGCCGACCTGGGAGCCAGTTCCAGGCCCCGGACGGACCCCCCTTCCACGATGACCACGTTCTTCCTCCAGATCTCCTCGAAGCCAGTGCCTTCGGGTGCGAGGTTCCTCAGGGGAACGTCGATCCGACGAGTCGCCCGTCCGACGTTGAACGCCACGAGGATCATTTCCTCGCCCAGGGTCCTGGCGTGAACGAAGGTGTCCGGGCCGGCGTGAAGAATCTGGTAACCACCCCGTCGAAGCGAGGGATGGGCATGTCGGAGTGCGATCATGCGTTGATAGTCGTGGAGCAGGTCGCGATCCCAGGAGTCGGTGTCGTGCCAGGGAAAGGCGCGTCGGTTGTCCGGGTCGTGGCCTCCTTCCATTCCGATCTCGTCGCCGTAATAGATCGAAGGCGCTCCGGGGTACGTGATCTGAAAGAGCGTGGCGAGCCGGACGGTCGAGCGGTCCCCTCGCGCCAGGGTGAGCAGCCTCGCCATGTCGTGACTGCCGAGCAGGTTGAGCATCACGGCGGTGACGCTGGGCGGGTAGATCGCGATCAGCCTCTCGATCTTGTCGCGGAAGGTGAACCCGTCGTGAGGTCCCAGGGGAAAGAGGGAGGTTTTCCGGATCGGTTCCGGGTCGAGGCTCGATCCTCCGAAGAACGCCAGGCAGGCGCGTGTGAACGGGTAGTTCATCACCGCGTCCCACATGTCACCGCCGTTGAGCCAGCGGGTCGCCTCGGACCAGACTTCTCCGACGACGTAGGCGTCGGGATTCGCTCCCTTCACCTGTCGGCGGAACTCGCGCCAGAACGAGTCGTCGTCGATCTCGTTGGCGACGTCGAGCCGCCAGCCGTCGATTCCGAACTCGATCCATTTCCGCCCGATTCCCCAGAGATACTCGCGGACCGCGGGGGTGGCGACGTTGAACTTCGGCAAGGCGGGCAGCCCCCACCAGGCGTGATACGCCGGGGGTTTGTCCGATTCGTAGGCGTTCAGGGGAAAGTCGAGGATCGTGAACCAGTCGAGGTAGGCCGAGTCGGCCCCTTGTTCCAGGACGTCGTGAAACGGGAAGAACCCTCGGCTGGCGTGATTGAAGACGCCGTCCAGGACGACCTTGATTCCGCGCGCGTGGGCGACGTCGAGGAGCCTGCGCAGGGCGGCGTCGCCCCCGAGCATCGGATCGACCTTCTCGTAGTCGTGGGTGTGATAACGATGGTTCGAGGCGGACTGAAAGATCGGCGTGAAGTAAATCGCGTTGACCCCGAGGTCGACGAGGTGATCGAGGCGTTCGACCACGCCGACGAGGTCTCCGCCTTGATAACCGCTCCAGCGCGGAGGGGCCCCCCAGGCGTCAAGCCGGAACGACTTGGCCTGGGTGAGGCTCCTGGCGAATCGGTCGGGGAAGATCTGATAAAAGACCGCGTCGCGGACCCAATCCGGGGTCTGAGGTTCACTCACGGACGACGTTCCTCACCGGATGGCCAACGAATCGATCGATCGGAACGCGAGCGATCCCCTCACGCCGCCTCGACGGGAGGTCATCCCGCGGGGACCTTCAACCAGTAAACCTGTTCCCGGTCCCCACGAATGCGGAGATCTTCGAGGAAGGCCTGAAGGTCCGGCTTCACGTTCCCCTTGTAATACGTGTCGCGATTGATCCGTATCTCGACCTTGCGCTTGAAGTCGATCAGATCGGGGCTGATCCAGATATCGAGCTTCCTGACGCCGACGGTTCTGAGGTCGATCAGATTGCTCGCGGCGCTGGAACGCATCGACAGCGTCGCGGGTTTGAGGTTCTTGCCGAAGGGGTCGACCGCTTCCGGGGAGGTGGTCCGGCCTTGCTGGAACTCGCGAACGACCAGACCATAAAAGCGGACGTCGGAGTCTCGGGCGCTGAGGACTTCAAACGATTTCGGGTTCGGATCGCGGCGTCGGGATTCCATCCATTCCAGGGCGCCGGGGGCTTCCTCGGGGAAGTCTTCCAGTCCGCGCTGGTGGTATTCGAGGTAGGTGACGTCGAGGGCCGCGTCGGTGATCATCGGCTTGAGGATCTGGTTGAAGACCAACTCGTTGCCGGCGGGCGCGAGGTCGCCGAGCGTCACGTGGAGCGGGAGCTTCGTGGTCCTGGCGTGCGCCAGATACTTGCCGACGTACTTGAATGGCAATCCGGAAACGATGACGACGCCCGCGAACAGGTCGGGGTGGGCCAGGCCGAAGTCCCAGGCCATGTTTCCGCCGACCAGTTGACCCCCGAGGAACACGCGGTCGCTGTCGATGGAATAACGCCGTTTGGCGTCGCGAAGCGCCAGGGTGACCGCCGCGTGCTCGCTGGGGGAGTAGCCGTACTCTTTCCCCTGACCCTGGAGGCGGTACTCCGGAGCGATCACGAGGAAGCCGCGGCGGGCCGCCGCGGCGGCCCACCAGG
>JBFWRA010001007.1:0-2738 GCA_050249155.1 Isosphaeraceae bacterium
GTCCACCGCCTTCTCGATCAGTTCGTCAAGTTCCTCGCTGGTCATGATCTCGATGTCCCAGCCGACCAGTTTCGAGGCCAGCCGGACGTTTTGCCCACGCCTGCCGATCGCCAGGGAGAGTTGATCTTCGCGGACCAGTACGATCGCCCGTCCCAGCAACTGGCAGAGCATGACCTCCTCGGTCTCCGCCGGTTGCAGCGCGTAGGGGATGAGCACCTGGAGCGACTCGTTCCAGCGGACGATGTCGATCCGCTCTCCGCCGAGTTCATCGACGATGTTCTTGATGCGTGTGCCTCGAACGCCCACGCAGGCCCCGACCGCGTCGACTTTCGAGTCGATCGAGCTGACCGCCACCTTGGATCGATAACCCGCCTCGCGCGCCAGGGCGCGGATGGCGATGATCTGGTCGGCGATTTCCGGGATCTCCAGTTCGAAAAGTCTTCGAACGAAGTCGGGATGGGTCCGGCTGAGGATGATCTTGACCCGCTGGCCGACCTTGCGGACGTCGAGGATGACGGCCCTGATCCGTTCACCGGGGTGATAGCTTTCGCCGGGGATCTGTTCGCTTCGCGGGAGCAGGGCGTCGGTTTTCCCGAGATTGACCAGGACGGCCCCGCCTTCGAACCGCTGGACGGTTCCGGTCACGAGGTCGCCGCGCTGGTCCTCGAACTCGTCGAAGAGGCTGTCTCGCTCCGCCTCTCGGATCTTCTGAATGATGACCTGCTTGGCGGTTTGCGCGGCGATCCTCCCGAGTTCCTCGGGGTTCATCCGCACGCCTTCCTTGGTGGCGGTGATCTCCCCGGTCTCGCGATCGATGACGACCGTGATCTCCTCGCCGGACTCGGGGTAGTGCTTCTTGGCGGCGGTTTGAAGCGCTGACTCGATCCCCTCGAAGAGAACGTCCTTGGGGATGTTCTTATCGCGGTGGATGCTGTCGACGATGCGGACCAGGTCAACGCTCATTCCAGTCCTCCGAGGCGTGCCGGTTCGAATGAGGGACATTCGAAAGAAGGTCTCAAGGCGGTGCGGCCCGAAACTCCGACGCCTTCCCGACCGTGTCGAGGTGGCGTGGATCGAGTTTCGATGCGCGACGCGCCGTGACCGGACACGCCTCCCCGGGAACCCTCGCCCTGGTCGCCCCCCGGCGCGACGCTCGTTGGCGAGGTACCCAAGCCCCCCTCGACGGTCGCGGGAGGTGAGCCACGGACCGTCTCCAAGATCGAATGTAACAAGCGGTTGACAGCGGTGTCAAGCCGCCGAACAATGACTGATCACGTTCACGCGCGTGGCGTGTCCGACTGGCGCGAGGGATCGCCGGCGGTTCCCTGGCACTGGATTCCTCGTCCCGATGACCCCGACCGCGTCCGACCCCGACGCCCTGCGTCAGACCCTTGAAGCCGCGGGATGGCGACACACTCCGCAGCGTCAGGCGGTTTACGACCACCTGCTCCGAGCCGACCACCATCCGACCGCCGAGGAGGTCTATCACGGGGTCCGAGGCGACATCCCCAACATTAGTTTGGCGACCGTCTACAAGGCGCTGGAAACCCTGGTCGCCAGTGGACTCGCGGCCAAGTTGGCGGCGGGGGACGGCTCGGCCCGGTACGACGCCAGGCGCGATCATCACTATCATCTTCGGTGCCTGAGGTCGGGGGCCGTTCAGGACTTGCCGACCGCCTTCGACCCCGACCTGATCGCCAAGCTCGATCCGGAACTGACCGACCGGCTGGCGGAGCGGGGCTTTCGGGTGACCGGCTATCGGCTGGAACTCGTCGGGTTCTTCGAGGGATCCGCCGGCGACTCCGAGGGCGGGGAATGACTTCCTCGCCCTCATGGGTCGACTCCCACGCGCACTTGCGGGATGAGCGTTTCGCCGCCGACCTTTCCGGGGTTTTGAGAAGAGCGGGAGAGTCGGGCGTCGCGCAGGTGGTCGTCGTGGGCACGACGGTCCTCGACAGCGTCGAGGGGCTGACGATGGCCGCGGATCAACCGGGGCTCTTCGCCACGGTCGGCGTTCACCCCAACCACGCCGCGGAAGCCGTTCCGGGAGATTGGGAACGGGTCGTGGAACTCGCGCGCCGGCCCGGCGTCGTCGGGTTGGGAGAAACCGGCCTGGATCGGCACTGGGACTTCACTCCGTTCGATCTCCAACGGGAGTGGTTCGACCGCCACCTCGACCTTTCCGAGGAAACCGGGCTACCCGTGGTGATCCATTGCCGGGAGTGCGAGGCCGACGTGATCGACGCCCTGCGACGTCGGGGAAAGCCGACTCTCGGGGTGCTCCATTCCTTCTGTGGCGCGTGGGAAGACGCTCAGGCGTTCCTGGAGCTTGGCCTTTATCTCTCCTTCGCGGGGATGATCACGTACACGAACAAGAAGCTGGCCCCCCTGCGCGAGGTCGTCGCTCGGGTCCCGATCGACCGAATTCTGGTCGAGACCGACAGCCCCTACCTGTCCCCGCATCCCCATCGAGGCGCGACCAACGAGCCGGCGCGGGTCGCGGTCACCGGCGCGAAGGTGGCCGAGCTTCGTGGCCAGAGCGTCGAGGCGCTCGCCGCGGCGACCACGGCGAACGCCCGGAGGCTTTTCGGGCTTCCGGAATCCTCCACGATTCGGCCCTAAAATCGCTTCGACCGGCAAGGTTCCCCGGGACGGGCCCTGAAGATCGGTCCCGGGGCTCGACCGCGTGCGATTCTGGACTAAACTCTCGACATGAGCCCGCGGGTCGGTTCCACTGA
>JBFWRA010001008.1:0-2735 GCA_050249155.1 Isosphaeraceae bacterium
CCTTTCTCACCGACGACCACGATCTTGTTCACGGAATTCGCCGCGAACGACTTCCCGGCGACCTTGATATTGCTTCCGGAAAGGGTCACGTCGATCGTGTCGCTATTGTTCGTGCCACGGACGACGAGGATGCCGTTGGCGAGAACCGGGGTCACCACGCTGACCTCGCTCGCGGTGCTCTTGACACCCGAGGCCGCGACCCCGCCGGCCCAGAGGCCCCAACGCGCCGACATCACGATTCGCCCCTCCAGCGCCGTCAATTCCGGCCGAGATCGTCTCGACTCGGCGATTCGCGAAGGCTTCTGGCCGCGTAACTTTCGGAACGTAGAGCGAATCTTGGAAACGTTCATCAAAAGACTCTCCAGAGTGGAGCGGCCGGGGACTTCGCCGGGGAGGGCCGGCACTTGTCATCCTCCTTGTCACCGGTCGCACCTGTATCTCCAGAAATCTTCTGTGGACGTGCCAAAAGAATCATATTCTCACTGGCGGGGCCCGGGTGCCGGGCCCCGCCGGTTCGCGGTTCCGTCAGCGGATCACGATCCGGCCCGAGGCCACCTCGGACCGGACGAAATCGTTCAGGCTCGACAGCGCCCGATGCATCGCGCCGATCACCGGGCGGTACTGACGGGTGACGATATCGCTATAAAGATTGTGCACCTCCTGCCTCATCGCCGTGGACAGGCCGCCGGCGTGGTTGTACGGGATCACGCTGACGGCCTTCTGCAAGTCGGCGCCAAGCCGCCCGTAGTTCAGCCCCTTGGTGGCGAACCGGGTGAAGGCGCTTCGGATTCCGTCGGCCGCGTTGTGGAAGGCGCGATGGGTCAGGATCGCCTGGCCGAACACCGTGAATCTCGGCCCACTGGAGAGCACCAGACGCTCCTCCAACTGGTCGTTGACCGCCGGGGTGAACCTACGCGCCTCGGCCTTGCTCGTGACCTCGCTCATGGGGGGGACCTCCTGTTGTTCGTGGACTCGTGACGTTTCACTTCCTCAGGTCCGAATGTGCCGACAAACGGACTTTTCGATACCTCCGAGGAGCATTCGAGAACGTGCAACGACCCCCCGACACATGAGAAATTCCCAAGTCGACGTGGAATCGAATCATGCGGGGGAGCGTGCTCGCCCCACTCCCAGGGCGACCTGTCACCTCGCGCGACCCTCTGGAAGGGTACATCCGCGATTCCTCGCGAATCCCGACACCGGGCGCTCGAAGATCCTTCCGGAATCGGGGCGAGCGTTTCAAAACAGGTTCGCCGGTCGGCCGCATGCGACCTTCCGCCCGCGCACGCTCCCACCCTCGCGACGGGAAAAGAAATGAACGGCGCGGAGCGCGAAACTCCGCTGAATTCCCTATGAGTCCGTTCGTTCCGGCACTACACTTGATGGCGGCCCGCGCCGCATTCCGAACCAGTTCGGCGCGAAAGCACTCCGAATAGGGATCAAACCCGCGATGGACGCCACACCCGCGACCCCGGCCGACCGCGAGCAGCTCAAGCGGATCATCGAGACCCGGATGAACTACCTCATGGCGGTCGCCTGGCAGATCAAGGGAACTCATCTTCAGACCGAGGTCGGCGTCTCCGACCTCGTGATGGAGACGATGCGGACCGCCCTGGCCAAGGTCGAGAAGGGAGAGGTGGACTTCACCAATCGGTCCGACAAGGAGGTGAACGGCTGGCTCGTCAAGGTTCTCAAGTACACCTGGAATGATATCCAGAAGCACCATAAGACGGGGAAGCGAACCCCGACGGACCTCCCCGTCCGACGGCCCCTGACTCCCAGCGGCGAGGCCGTGCTCAAGGAGGAGCTCGAGCGGATCGCCGAGGCCAAGGCGGCCCTGAATCCGGCGGATCGGCAAATCCTCAACTTGCGGGACGAAGAGGACCTCACGTTCGATCAGATCGGCGACCGTTTGGGATTCTCGGGGTCCTACGCCTCCAAGCGATACCACGCGATCAAGGAGACCCTGGCCAGAACGCTCGACGGTGACGTTCCACCCAGCGACTGATCGACCGTCCGACAGGACCGCGGCCCCGGAAGGAGGCGCGTTCATGAACGATCCCCAGGACTCCTCGAAGACCGACCCCCCCGATTCGTTCCTGATCGAGATCGTCAGGCTAATCGACGCGTTGACGGCGGGCGGACCCATCCCCCGGGACGGCTCGGTCCGACGCATTGGGAAGTACGAGCTGGGCGAATTCCTCGGCTCGGGTGGCTACGGCGTGGTGCATCGGGCGTTCGACACGGTCGCCCGCCGCCTCGTCGCGCTGAAGATCCCTCGGCCGGAGATTCTGACCTGTCCCAGAAAGCGCGGGCGGTTCGTCCGCGAGGCCGCGGTCCTCGCCAGGCTCCGGCACCGCAACGTGGTCGGCTTTCACGACGCCGACGACCTGGGGGGCGTTTGCTACATCGCCACCGAGTTCTGCGACTTCGGATCGCTGGCCGACCTGCTTCGAAACTTGCCGGAAGGCCAGAACGTTCCGGTGGCCTGGGCCGTCGACGTCGTCCGTCAGGCCGCTCTCGGGATGCAACACGCGCACAAGAGGGGGGTTCTCCATCGTGACCTGAAGCCAGGCAACCTGTTGCTGACGCGAGTCCAACCCCACGAGCCCGACACCGATCTGGAGGAGGGCGCTGAAACCGAAGCCGAATCCGACCACGAAGAGAACCCCTGCCCCGACCCCGGCGGCGGCGACCCGAGATTCCCCAAGGCCCGCGTCAAGATCGCCGACTTC
>JBFWRA010001009.1:0-2734 GCA_050249155.1 Isosphaeraceae bacterium
AGCTGAACGAACCGAACCCCGCGCTCGACCAGTCTCCTGGCGAGCAGGCAATTCGCCGCGAATGAGGGCTTGCCCAACTCGACGCCGTAAAGGCCCAGCGTCCCACGATCCTCACCGGAGATCTCCATCAGTTCCGGGGCGCTGGACTGCATCCGATAGGCCATCTCGTAGGCGCTGATCCGGGTGGCGATCTCCGGGTCACCCACGTCGTCCAGGTGCGCGACGTTGAGGTCGCGAACCAGGTCCAGGCTCTCGCGCTGAAGCTGGTCGTCGATCCCCGGGGGGTTGGCCACGTTCAGCACCGGGTCGCCCTTGGAACGGAAGACGACCCCCTGATAACTCGTGGGAAGAAATCCCGCCGACCAGTTCGCCGCGCCTCCGCTGATTCCCGAGCCGCTGGAGAGCACCACGAAGCCCGGCAGGTCTTCCGAGACGCTACCGAGCCCATAGGTGACCCACGACCCCATGCTGGGCCGACCCGGCAAAGGCGACCCCGTGTTCAGGAAGATTTGCGCGGGGGCGTGAGTGAATTGATCGGTATGGACCGATTTGACGATCGCCAGGTCGTCGACCACCCTGGCCAGGTTCGGAAGCATCTCGGAAAGCTCCGCCCCGCAGGCGCCATGCCGGTCGAATCGGAACCTCGGGGCCAGCAGGCTAGCGTCTGGCCTGATGAACGCGTAGCGCTGATCCCTCACGACCTCTGGCGGGATCGGCTGACCGTCATACCGGATCAGCGCGGGCTTGCGGTCGAAGAGGTCGAGCTGACTCGGCGCTCCGGCCATGAACAAGTAGATCACCCGCTTCGCTTTGGGGGCGAAGTGCGGAGGCTTCACCGCCAGAGGCCCGGCCGTCCCGGCGCGGACCGCGCCGCTCAGCAGACTCGCCAGCGCGATCTTGCCCACGCCGATCCCGCAGTCGCGGAAGAAGTGGCGGCGAGTCCGCTCGGACCGTCGAGTCTCGTGGGTCATCGTGGATCACTCCCAGGCGATTCGGTAACGGGGCGGTCTCGCCGGCGGGCGAGTCGCGCGCCGCCCGCCGGTCGATCGCTCCATCTTAACCGACCAGACGCCGCGCCGTCAGGGCCCTCAAAACCGACCTTACTTGTTGACGGGACTCAACAAGCGTATCACCAGACCCCCAGGGGCGCGACGTGGGTCGTCACGTCGGTTGAAAACGTCTTCCCAAATCGTCGTGAACCACTTTATGTTTGGTGACTCGTCACACATGGTCATCATAGCGTTTCGGTCGACACCCAGGGGCCCATTCCGTGAACGAGCACGACAGGACTGGCCAACGATCGCGTGAAATCAACCGCAAGTCGACCACCCGGACGCCGTTCCTCGGAACCGCCGAACGGCTTGAGATCCGTGACCTGCTCGCGGTCCTCGGTCCCTGGACCACCCTTGACGCGATGCCGCCGCGCCGAGACGACCGGACGGCTTACATCCAGCCCAGCGCCGCCCTGCCGTTGACCATCGATCAGGGAATGCTCACCGAACTGCTCAGAAACGCGCCGATGGAGTTCACCGCCGCCGCCGCGGCCCCCCTGGAATTCCACCTGCCGATGCCTGACGGCTCGTTCGACCGCTTCGCGGTGCTTGAAGCCCCGATCATGGAGCCGGGACTCGCCGCGAAGTTCCCCGACATGAAGACCTACCGCGGCCAGGGCATCGACGATCCGGCGGCCACGATCCGGTTCGACGTGACCCCCCTGGGCTTCCACGCCCAGGTCCTCTCTCCCGAGGGGGCGGTCTACGTCGACCCCTACTATCACCTCGACACCAGTCTTTACATCAGCTACCACAAACGCGACTTGACAAGGACCCAGGCCTGGCAGGAGTTCGAGGACCATGAGGACCACGGGGACGAGGTCCAGAAGACGACGACCGCGATCGCCGCTCCTGTGGACTTCGTGGGACCGCGGTCGTCGAACGAGTCCATCGGCTCGGACGCGCGATTCGTCGGCGCCGGCGGGGAAGGCCCCGTCCTGTTGAAATCCGGCACGCAGCTCCGCACCTACCGGACCGCGGTCGCCGCGACCGGCGAGTACACCGCCTTCTTCGGTGGGACCGTCGCGCAGGGTCAAGCCGCGATCGTGGTCGCCATGAACCGGATCAACCAGGTTTATGAGAACGAACTGTCGATCCGGATGACCCTCGTCGCCAATAACAACCTGCTAGTCTACACCAACGCCGCCACCGACCCGTACACCAACAGTAACGGGACGGCGATGCTGAGCCAGAACCAAACGAACGTGGACGCCGTGATTGGGAACGCCAATTACGATATCGGCCACGTTTTCAGCACCGGGGGGGGCGGCATCGCCGCACTCTCCTCCGTCGGAGTCAACTCGCAGAAGGCCTACGGCGTGACCGGCCAGTTCAGTCCCGTCGGAGATCCCTTCTATATCGACTACGTCGCCCACGAGATGGGGCACCAGTACGGCGGCACGCACACCTTCAACACCCCCAACGCCGGAAGCAACCGAACCGCGAGCACCGCCTACGAGCCCGGCAGCGGCTCGACCATCCAGGCCTACGCGGGCATCACCGGCGCCGACGATCTTCAGAGCAACTCCGACCCCTATTTTCACTTCATCAGCCTGGAACAGATCATCAACCACGTCGACGTGGTCATTCCGTCCGTCGGGACCCGGACCGCCACCGGAAACGTCGTTCCAACGATCTCCGCCGGCCTTTCCTCGTACGTCATCCCCACGGGCACGCCGTTC
>JBFWRA010001010.1:0-2734 GCA_050249155.1 Isosphaeraceae bacterium
TCGGCGATCCGCGAGGTCAGGCGTCCTCGGCCCCGACCTCAACCAGCGGCCCGCGGGCCTCCGACTGCCGCTGCGCCTCGTCGATCATGGCCCTGAGCCGGTCGAACTCGTCCGCCGTCGGCGGCTTCGTATCCCGCAAGGCCACCATCACACGGTCCAGCGCGCCGTCAAAAACCCGGTCCACGAACCGCTTGGTCAATTCGCGGATCGTCCGGTCCGACGACTTTTTCGGAATGTAAATGAACGTGCGTCCCTCCACGACGTGGCGGACCAGCCCCTTCTTGTCCTCCATGATGTTCAACAACGTCTGAACGGTGCTGTACGCCACCGCGGGGCCAGGGGATTGGTTCAGCTCCTCCTGAACCTCTCGGACGCTGGCCTTCCCGTGTGCCCAGAGGATCTTCAAGATCTCCAGCTCACGGTCTGTCACCATTTGGGTCTTCCTCATGGTTCACGCCTCCGAAAGCGACGAAAGAGATGACGAGAATGATCAATTTCGTAGGCTAACGCCGGATCTGGACACGGGCAAGCCTAAGCCCCTAAGAATTCGTGGAGCGACCGGCCGGGCGGCTTCGCCAGGAGGCAAGGTTTTCTTCCAGAGGAAGTTGTGGCGAGGCGTCAGGAGAACGGGACGTCGGCGAGGCGTTGGGCCAGCAGGGCGGGAAATCGAGCGTGCCAACGGGCGTTCAGCGGGGAGGGGTGGGGCAATGGCAAGAGCCGAACCGGCCTGGCGAGCGCGTCGCCGTTCGGGCTGGTGAGCGTCACGACGAACTCCGCCTCGTAGCGATCCTCGCGCGCCCAGAACGCCTCGAAGGCGCTGGCGTCCGCGGCGTACGGAGCGAACCAGGCGAACGCCTCGTTGCCCAGCGTGATCAGCCGGTCCCCGGTCCAGAACCGTGTCAGGAGCTCGGCCGCGAACGGACGGAACCGCTCCTTGACCTTCGCCGCGTAGGCCTTGTTGCCTGGCGGCTTGTACGGGACCGTGTTGGTCAGCAGGACGTGCTCTCGCACACAGGAAAGGGTCCTGTCCGAGGGGGGGGGGTCGGCCTTGAAGGCGGCGCGGTAAATCCCTTCGCGAACCAGTCGGCCCCCCGCGCCGATGAGGGGTTGACCGGCGGCGACCTCGTCACGTCCGAGGTCGCGTCCCATCACGGCGACGGCCGCCCTGAGCGAACCGCCGTGAAGCACGGGGCGATAGGGATCTTTCCCCGCGCTGACGTAGACCGGGACGTCCAGAGGAAACGGCTCCCGACGCGCCTCGGCCTCGACTCTGTCAATCAGTCGATCGATGGTCATGGTCGTTCTTGGGAAACGTCCCCACGCCTTAGCTTTTCGGGGTGTCGGGGGGGGCCGGGTCCTTGGCCCCTGGGGGATCGCCGGCCAGCGCGGCCTTGATCTCCGGGTGGGTGTTGCCCCCCTGGATCGCCAGTTCCAGGTCGGCCCTGGCGTCGTCGATCCTGCCGAGCCGACGGAGGATGAGTCCCCGAGTTCCTCGCAGTCTTGGATCGTTCTCCCGACTTCTCAGGCTCTGTTCGATGATCGAGAGCGCCCGAGTCGGGTCGGACTCCCCCGCGAACGCCAGTGCCCAGGCGTAATTGTTCGCCAGGATGGGCAAGTCCGGGGCGAGGTCGTAGCCGAGTTTCCAGTGGCGCAGGGCCTCGGCGGGTTGATTGCGGGTGAAAGACGCGTTGCCCAGGGCCAGCCGGGCGACCGCCGCGGCGTCGGGGGGCGTTTTCGCCTCGGCCAGCGCGGTGACCCGCTTCCGGACCGCGTCACCGTTCTCGCCCCCGAGCATCAGCAGGAGGCTCATCGTCTTCGAGAGGGGTTCGTTTTCCGGCTCGCAGGTCAGGCCGTTCCAGACGATCTCGAGCGCCTCGGCCGCGCGATCGGACTCGGGGCGCTTGGCGTCCTTCAAGACGGCCATCGACCATTCGTCGCAGAGCGCGGCCTTGGCCTTGGCGAACAGGTTCGGCTTGGTCGCCTCTTCCCCCTTCGTGAGGATCGCGAAGGCGGCGGCGTAGTCACCCGAGGCGGCGGCGGCCTGGCTCGAAAGGAGCCAGGCGAGCGGGGCCTTGGGGTTTTCCTTGACGATCTTGTCCGAGGTCGCGACCGCCTCGCGACGGTAGCGGGCCGCGCTGGCGGCGTCACCGTTGCGAGCGTGGCAATTCGCGATCGTCAGAAGAACCTGGGGGTCGTTCTCGGCGACGTCCAGAAGATAGGGGATCGCCTTGTTGGGCTGGCCGTGTTCGGCGTACAGCATGCCGAGGGACCGCTTGATCAGCGGGGACTTCGGGTATTCTTTCAGAATCACGAGGAAATGAGCCTCGGCCTGCTTGATCGCCTCGGGAGCGACTTTCCCCGCCGCGGCCAGCCTGGCGGCCAGCCAGAGGTGCGCGGGGAGATAACCCTTCTCTCCCAGGGGGGCCAGGGCCGTCATGATCTCCCTGGCCTGGGCGACCTGGCCAAGGGCGTCGTAGGCCCGCCCCAGGGCGTAGCGAACCTCGTCCCGATCGGGGTCGAACGTCAAGAGCCGCTTCAAACAGGCCTGCGCCTCGGCGAACCGACCCGCCTTCATGAGGGCCCCAGCCTGTCGGTCGTAGTGCTCCTGCAGTGGGCGGGTGCTCTGAAAGAGCAGGGCCCCCACCAACGCCAACCCCGAGAAGACGGGGATCAGACCCACCAGGAGGTTGCCGAACCGAATCGCCCGGCGGGGTTTCGGCGGTGCCGCCGCGGG
>JBFWRA010001011.1:0-2733 GCA_050249155.1 Isosphaeraceae bacterium
GCTCTTCCGATCTGGTCGGCCCTCCCTCCTGGAGAGTCAACCCTCGGGGCGACCGCGGGCGGGATGGTATCTTCGCGTGGATCGAGTGTAAAGCTCAAGTTGACGTCGGGCGGTCGTCGCCGCCCGGCGATCATTCGGGCGGGGGTTTCACCCCGAGCCTCACCGCCTCCGCCTCGAGTTGATCGCTGTACGTCAACGGATAAACTCCCGAGGCGTCGACCCCCCGCAGGTCGTCCGGCAGCGCGGCGAGTTGCTCGCGGCAGCGCTCGCGGATCTCCTTCACGGTCGGATAGGGGATCGCGAGACGACCGTTCTGGACGACGCGTTGAAGGAGCGGCTCGCCGTCCCGGGTCTCGTCGGCGCGCGTCACGTCGTCGCGCAGGAACTTTCCGGACTCGGTGAACTGGCGATAGACCTGCTTGCCCAGGGGGTACGTCTTCTTGCCCGGGCTGAGTTTGATCCGTCCTTTTCCCTCCAGCTCGACGAGCTTGTAGACCAATGAAAGCGCGGGGGCGTCCCGGCTGGTGACGAGTTCCGTCCCGATCCCGTAGCCGTCGAAGGGGGCCCCGGCCTCGCTCATGTGCGCGATGGCGCGCTCCTCCAGATCGCCGCTGGCGAGGATCTTCGTGGTCGTTCGGGCGATCTCGTCGAGGATCGTTCGGGCCTTTCGACCAAAGTCCAGGACGTCGCCGGAATCGATCCGGATCCCGGTGACCCGGGGCTCGATCGCCCCGGCGCGGCGGACTCCCTCGATCGTGTCGTAGGTGTCGACGAGGAGCGTCGTCGCGTCGGGAAACGCCCGGGAATACGCCTCGAACGCCTCGGTCTCGGTCTCGAAGGACTGGACCCACGAATGCGCCATCGTCCCGCTACAGGGGATGCCGAGTCTTCGAGCGGCCTCCACGTTGCTGGTGCCCGTGAATCCGGCGATGAACGACGAGCGCGCGGCGATCATGCCGGCCATGGCCCCCTGCCCTCGCCGCAAGCCGAAATCGTAGAGTCGACGGCCTTTCGCGGCCTCGACGATTCGGGCGGCCTTCGAGGCGACCAGGGTGGGATAACCGATCGACGCGAGGAGGAACGTCTCGACCCACTGGGCCTGGGGAAGCGCCGCCTCGACGCGAAGCAGAGGCTCCCCGGCGAAGACGATCGTTCCCTCGGGGACCGCCCAGACATCCCCTTCAAACCGCAGTGAGGTGAGCCGGTCGAAGAACGCGTCGGGGATGTGACTGAAGATCGGCAGTCGTCTCAGCCACGCGACCTGTTCCGCGTCGAACCTCAACCGGAGCAAGTCGGAGATCGCCTGTTCGAGCCCCGCGAAGACGAGGAACGCGCGCCCCTCTGGGAGCTTCCTCACGAACATCTCAAACGTGGCGCGCTCATGGTCGCGACGGTTGACGTGGTATCCGGCCATCATCGTCAGTTGATACAGGTCGGTGACGGGGCCGAGGGCGTCGGGGTCAGGCCAGAGTGAGACGGGTGGTTCATTCGGCGTCAGCATGGGCGCTCCGATCGGGATTGCGACAGGGCTCATCGCGCGACTCGTGGAACGGGACTGAGTAGCCAGAGTGCGGTGGGTTCCTCGGAGGCCCGCTGGACGCTCCCAGGGCGGACGTCGAGTCGCGTGACGGGATCGAGACGGACCGGAGTCGGCGATTCCGCCCTTCGCCACGATCGACCGTCCTCGATTCCTCGGAGCACGGGGTCGAGGGTCGCTGGGTCGAGGGCGAAGTCGATCAGCAGCCACTCGCCTGGCGCATCGACTCGGGGAGAAAGATTCTCCCCTCCCCCTTCAAGTCGTACGGGGAATCCACCCTGGAGGGCGAGATAATAGGCGATCGGACGCCGCCCCAAAACGCGGAGGGAGTCGAACCGCGGCGCGCTGGGCGTCCGGGACCTCGCGAGTGAGACGACGGCGTTCCGAAGCCCGTCAGTCGGCTCGAAAAACTGCGGGAGCGGGAAAGGTCGAGCGGTGAGGTTCCACGAGACCCAAAACCCGACGAGGACGACGATCGCCGTGAACGCCGATCGCGCGAGGATCGCCCGATTCTGAAGTGCTCGACGCCTGCTCGTGATCGCGTCCCAGGAGAGGTCCCATTCCTCGGTCGCCCCCGCGACGAGCACCCAGCCCGCCGCGTGCAGGGGGAGCCAGAGCCGGGCGTAGGGCACGTAGAGAGGGGTCAGGACGCTCTGCGAAAGCCACCAGGCCCCGAGCACTCGTCGCGAAGGCCGGACGTCGCTCAGGAGCCAGGGAGCCCACGCCAGGCCGAGCCACCAACTCAACGTCGGAGACACGATCCACAACGTTCCGAGCACTCCGAGGCCCACGATCCGATGCGCGACGCGGCGACTCCTCGCGGGACCGCCCGGAATCAGCGCGATCGAGACCACCGAGACGACCACCCAGGTCGAGAGCGCCCAGGGCCATCCTCCGGAAAGGGCCACCACCTGTTCAAGTTGCCGACGAAGGCCGCCGACCCATGCGCCGACGCCGAGGAAGTAGCCGCGCTGATGGCGGATCAACTCGGCGTAACCGCCATGCGCCTCGACGAACCGGAACCAGGGCCAGTAGATCAGCCCCGCCACCAGGACCGCGACCAGGCCCCATCCGAACGTCCTGAGCAGCGCGGCCCTCGTTCGCGCCTCGCGGTCGACGATCGTCCCGACGACCGCCGCGAGGACGACGATCGCGCCGGCGAGCCAACCATAATACTTGACGTTCTGGCAGAGCCC
>JBFWRA010001012.1:0-2732 GCA_050249155.1 Isosphaeraceae bacterium
CGTTGAACCACCTCGCCAAGGTGGTTCATCAGCTCGGCAAGCTCGGTTACGTCCGAAACGTTCGGGGGCCTGGCGGTGGAATGACCCTGGCCAGGGAGCCAGGGGCGATCACCGTCGGCGGCGTGGTTCGCGACTTCGAGGGGCGGAACGTCCACCTCCTCGACTGCGTGGACACCCCGGGCTTCTGCGTGATTCAGCCGGGGTGCGCCTTGAGAGGCGTCCTGGCCGAGGCGGAGCGTCGCCAGTTGGAGTACCTCGACGGGGTGCTCCTCTCGGCGATCGTCCCGCGGTCGGCTGATCTGGTCAGCCTCACGCTCGATTGAGTCATGGGGTGTCGTGGACTCCTTCCTCTCCCGGGGGTCCGCCCACGAAGCGAGGTGAGATCGATGAGCGGAAAGCGCGGCGTGACGACCGTCCTCCTGGCGTCGTTTTCCCTGGTCGCCATCGCGACCGCTGGTGATGCTCCACCTCCGGACCCGGCGCTCGAACGGGCTCGCGATCAGGTGAAAATGCTGGACACCCTGTACAAGACCGCGGTGGTCTCGGTGACGAACCGATTCGAGGGCCCTCCCGCGATCAAGATGGCCAACGACGTTTTCGGGGCGATGGAGAAGGGGGGCTGGCACCGCGCCAAACTCATCGACGCCACCGGCGCGCCTCAGAACGAGAGAAACCGACCGCAAACCGACTTCGAACGCCGCGCGGAGACCGCGATCAAGGGGGGAGCGGCCTACTTCGAGGAGGTTTCCGGCGAGGGTTCCGACCGGACCCTCCGCGCCGCGACCGTCGTGCCGGCGGTCCTGAAGAAATGCGCGCTCTGCCACGGAGTGAAAGAGGGAGACTTGCTGGGCTTCGTCCGCTATGAAGTCCCGGTCCGTTGAGAATCGCTCGAAGGGATTCCTTTCGAGCCGGGAGCCGGTCGGGCGGCCCAGCCACCCGACCGCGCCCCCGACCAATATGTGGAATTGGTCATCCTCCGACATGCTCAAATGGCGCGAAGCAAGCCGTACTTGAGCAACCAGGCGATCGTGGCGCGGGCCCTGGAGTGCGCGACTCCCAATCGACGAAGATGAGCGTCGAGGGCGTGGATCGGTGTCGGCGTACCGGCGGTCGCAAGCAAGCTGAGGAGTATGGTTTCGTCTATGATCCGGCGCGAGGGGGCGTAGTGGGTCAGCGGGTGATCGAGAAGCGACGGGAGTCGCGAGGCCGCTTCGTGAGGGGCGACGAGGTGGTCGTCGTTTGAGAGTCGGCGCGTGGGATAGCTGGCGAACGTGCGTTCGGGAGACGGGTAGGCGGAGGGGGTCTCCGTCCCGCGTCGACCGTCGAGCGCGACCCGCGGGTTCCGGGCCTGACGTTCGGCCTCCTGGCTTCTCCAGAGGGATTCGTAGGCCGTGATCACGCGCGACCAGGCGAAATGGTCCAGCGCCCGGCGGCGGCCCGCCGCCCCCAGCCGTTGACGCAGCGCGGAGTCGCCCACGAGTCGGGTCAACGCGGCGGCGGTCGCGACGGGGTCGACGGTGACCGACTGGTTGCACTCCGCGAGGAAGTGGTCGTAATCGATCGCGCCGAGCATCAGTCGCGTGGTGGCGTCGACGGTGGCGTCGGCGACGGTCAAGGTGGGCACGAGCAGGCCGGTCTCACCCTCGACGACCAGGTCGCGATAGCCGTCCCAGTCGCTCGCGATCACGGGGAGGCCCGCCGCCATCGCCTCGACGACCACGAGCCCGAAGGTTTCCTGGACGTTGTCCGAGGGGGAGACGAACAGGTCGGCGGCATGCCAGACGCCGCGGCGAATCGCGGGGTCCTGGCCGTCGAGAAACGAGACCCGAACACCCTCGGCGAATCGCCGAGCCCCGTCGCGAAACGCTTCGAGCACCGCGGGGTGGGCGGCCCAACCCGCCAGGAGCAAATGAATCGGCCGGCCGGTGACGCGCCTGGCCTCGGCCAGTCCTTCGAACATCGGAAACGGATGGGCCTTGGCGTGGTGCGAGAGCCGGCCGACGAACAGAACGGCGACCTCCTCCTCGGCCACTCCCAGCGCGGAGCGCGTGGCGGCGCGCTCCTCGGGGGTCGCCGGCCGAAACTGATCGGGGTCGACGCCCAGGGGAATCACCTCGAGACTCGCCCGCGCTCCCGGCGCTCCGCCGAATCGGTCCCGCAAGGAATCGGCGAAGCGTTCGGTCACGGTCCGGACGACCCGCTCGACGGCCCGAGAGGTGCAGATCAAGGCGTCGTAAGGCTCGAACGGCGCGGTCACCAGCGCCCGCAACGCCTGGACGGCCCCAAGCGACGAGAGCGTGTGCGTGACCCCGCAAAGCGCGAACGACCCCGGTCCGCCATGCTGGCGAGCCCAGGCGAAACTCTCCTCGGGAGGGGCGGGGTGATAGAACACTCGGGCGGGCGGTGACGGAAAAAACACGTCGAGGAAGTCCGCCCGCTCGACCAGTCGGACCCGCCGAACACGTTTACGACTCGACGGATGTTCACGACAATATTTCAACAATGAACTCGCGCTATTTCGGCTTGGCACGACGGCGGTCAGCGCGTCCCAGCTCCCGTGGGCGAGGTAGGCGTTGAGGAATTCGCGCCCCGCGACCTGACGGCCCATCAGGCCGCGACGCGAACCACCGGGAGCCTCGACGTAGGCGTCGTCATCATAGAGCATCGCGATCTCGGTCATGGGGTCGAACCTAACGCGTGGTGCCGCCCTCCGCCAGACCGTTGAGGTCGGG
>JBFWRA010001013.1:0-2731 GCA_050249155.1 Isosphaeraceae bacterium
GGGGCGGCTCGATCGAAGCCTACCGCGACGGCGTGCTGAGGTTTCTCACGTTCGACGGCCAGAACCCGCACTCGATCCTGTCGATGCTCGGCAAGGCCAGGGAGAACGCGCGGGCCTGCCAGGAGACCCTCGGGGCCGAGCTATGGTTCCATGTGAATCGCCTTTATCTGTATCTCCGCGGTCCCAAGGCTCGTCGCCGGTTCGCGGCGAGCCCCTCGCGGTTTTACGACGGCGTGAAACGCGCCTGCATTTTGTTCAACGGGCTCGCGGAAGGATCGTTGCCCAGGACCGAGGTCTACCACTTCCTCCAGCTGGGTCGTTATCTCGAACGGGCCAACCAGGTCAGCCGGATTCTCAACGTCAAGATGCACGGACTCCGCGAGGACGAATCGAATTCGTTTCCGTCGACGCAGGTCGTTCACTGGTCGAGCCTCCTGAGAAGCTGCTCGGCCTACGAATCGTATCTGCGCGAGAATCATGAGCGGGTCGACCCCGAGGGGGTGGTTCGCTACCTCGTCCTCGACCCGAACTTCCCCAGGGCGCTTCGGTTCTGCGTGTCGCGTTGCTGTGAGTCGCTCCGCGAGATCGCCGACGTCGACGACGAACAGAGCTACTCGACCGAGGCCGAGCGGCTTCTGGGAAGGCTGGATAGCGAGCTTCGCTACGTCGACGTCTCGGAGATCTTCAGCCAGGGTCTCTCGTCGTTCCTGCTCGGTGTGCAAGACTCCTGCCACCGAGTCGGGGCGGAGGTGCAACACGCCTATTTCTTGACCTGACGTCGACCGACCCGTCCCTCCGATCCCTCAGAGACCCAGGCGTTCGCGATGCTCTACCGAATTCAGCATGAGACGAAGCTCTCGTACACCGCTTCGGTCTTCGAAACGGTGTTCGAGGTGCGAATGGCGCCGCCGTCGGATGACGACCAGACGTCGCTGAGCTACCGCCTGAAGACCACGCCGCAGGCGCCCGTGACGTCCTACCGCGACGGGTTTGGGAATCGGGTCGACCTTTTCAACGTCACGACTCACTACCGAGAACTCGTCGTTCAGACGACCAGCTTCGTGAGGACGCATCGCCGGCCGGTCCTGGATCGACTCGCGGCCGGGCGGGCGGAATGGTCGGGCGATCGGGAGGCGCGCGTCACCGAATCGATCGAGGCGCTCGAGTATCTTCAGCCCAGCCCCTTGATTCCGCGCTGCCCGGAGCTCGACGAGTTCGTCAACGGCCTGTCGATCGAGCCCGGGCCGCTGGCTCGCGTGCTGCGGGACCTGATGGACGCGGTCGCGGCGCGGATGACCTACGAGAAGGCGGTCACGCGCACCAAGACCGACGTGGGCGAGGCGCTTCGGCTGGGCCGTGGCGTCTGTCAGGACTATACCCAGGTGTTCATCGGCGCCTGCCGGGGACTTGGGCTTCCCGCGCGTTACGTCAGTGGATACGTCAACCATCCCGGCGAGATCGCCACCCACGCCTGGTGCCAGGTCTGGGGGGGAGACTCCGTGGGCTGGGTCGACGTCGACCCGACACATCGCGAGATCGTCGGCGACGATCACATCAGCACGGCCTTCGGCAGGGACTACCACGACGTGCCCCCCAATCGCGGCCTCTGGAAGGGTCGGGCCGAGGAAACCATCAACGTCTCAGTGAAGGTGGAGCCGATCGACCGAGTTCCTCTGGAGTGGAACGACTGGACGACCCCCGCGTTTCGCCCCAATTCCCAAGGTTCCCACCAGCGGCAGGGAGGGTTCGCGTCGACCCGGGGGACGGTCAAACCCCGACCAGCCTACCCGAATCAGCGGGGGCTCCGCTCCGGCCACGTCAATCAACAGAGCGAACAACAGCAACAAGGTTCTGGAGCGTGAGAGCCCTCTGCGGCACGATCCCCCCCGGATGGTAAACTGATACCGAACCGACGGCTCTCCCCACTCGACAAGGCCCTCCGACGCGACCTCCCCCAGGGTCGGGCCGAGGTGCCGCCTCGTCTCGCGATCGAAAGGTCCGTTCCGCGATGACCTACTGCCTTGGCATCCGGACCCGCGAGGGACTGGTCCTCGCGTCCGACTCCCGCACGAACGCCGGTTACGACCAGGTGAACGTCTGCCGCAAGATGCACACGTTCGTCCAGCCGGGAGAGCGAGCCTTCGCGCTTCTGACCAGCGGTAGTCTCTCCTGCTCTCAATCGGTCGTCTCTCTGCTTCAGCGCGACTTCGACCGAGGCCGGGGACTGGCCCAGGCCCCGACGTTTTACGACGCCGCCAGGGTCGTGGGGGAGCAGGTTCGACAGGTCGCCGCGCTGGATCGCAAACCCCTGGAGCAGGACAATTATTCCTTCAACGTCCACCTGATC
Source organism: Isosphaeraceae bacterium (assembly GCA_050249155.1). Classification (GTDB taxonomy): domain Bacteria; phylum Planctomycetota; class Planctomycetia; order Isosphaerales; family Isosphaeraceae; genus JBFWRA01. The sequence goes on from JBFWRA010001013.1 coordinate 2,348, forward strand.
CTCGGCGGCCAGATTCGCGGAGAACCTCACGACCTGTACCTGATCTATCCGCAGGGCAACCCCTTGCGATCAAGCGAGGATTGCCCGTTCCTTCAGATCGGCGAGTGCAAGTACGGCCGACCCATCCTCGACCGAGGCGTTCGCTACGAGGGGACGAGCCTCGAGGACGCGGCGCGCTACGCCCTGATCTCGATCGATTCCACCATCCGATCCAACGTCACCGTCGGACCGCCCATCGATCTTCTGGTCTACAAGGCCGACGAATTCGGGCTCTCACGCTACCGAAGGTTCGGCGACAAGGACCCCGACCTCCTGGCGGTCCACTCGCAGTGGGAGCAGGCCCTGCGCCGGGCCGTTCAGGAGCTCCCCGCGATCCGGTTCGGA
>JBFWRA010001014.1:0-2730 GCA_050249155.1 Isosphaeraceae bacterium
GATGGACATGAAGGATCGGCCCTAGCACGACTTGTCGTTCCCGATGTGCAGGACGCCGAACTGCGCCCCGCGCTCCGAGACCTCGATCGCGTTGTTCTCGAAGAGCCCGCCCAGAAACGGGGCGTGCGTCCACCCCCAACGCACCGGGGTCTCGCTGGGATAGGCCATGATCTGATAGGCGTCCCCCGCGCCGACCACCCGGTTGTTCGTGACCTTCGTCCCGTAGTGGTTCCCCGCCAGGACGAACCCCGCGGCGGCTCGTCCTCCTCGGGCGTCGACTGAGTTCTTGTCGTAGACGTCATTGACGAATCCAGGGGTGATCGAGATCACCTCGGGATCGTCGGGCAAGGGGGCGTCGAGGAGGTACGTGGTCGAATCGATGCGCTGGGCGATGCGTCGCCAGGCCCCGGCCTCCTTGCCGGCGAGCACGGAGACCACGTCGCCGGTGACGGGGGCCTCACCGCGGAGCCTGGCCACTTTCACCAGTCGCCCATCGGCCGAGACGGCCGCGGGCGCTCCCTCGAAGCGGACGTGGTACGACTCGGTCAGAAAGATCTCGGGACTATTCATCGGGGGGATCGTGTCGTCGTCGCGCGGGCCGATCCCCGCGACCACGTTGTTCTCGATCCGGTCTCCGTGGCCTCGGTTGGTCAGCAGCAGGAACCGCCAGGTCTTTCCCCCCAACGCGTTGGAGGTCGCCTGGTTGTTCCGGACGATCAGGTCGTGAGGCTTATGCGCGGCGAAGACGACCGGGGAGAACGTATTCGCCGGCGTGCCGAGGAACGTGTTCCCCTCGACGACCCAGGGGCCACCAAAAAACTCCACGGGTCCGCCGATCAGGCGATTGTTCGCGATCCGACCACTCGTGGCGTTGAGCAGTCGCATGAGCTTGGGCGCTTCCTCCCAGCCCGAGGTCTTGGAGGAGGGGGGCACGGTCAATTCCAGCCCCTCGAAGACCAGGTGCGGCTTCTCCAGGGGGGGAAGCCTGTCGAGGTCGTCGGTCGTGCCGATGATCGCGGGCCCCCAGCTCACCTCGTTCCGCCAGCGGATCGGTCCCGAGAACCGCACGGCGAACCCACTCAGCGTCGTTCCTCCCCGGTGCACCTTGATCGCGGTCGTCCAGGCGGGACCGCCAGGAGCCTGTCGGAACTCCAGCGTCGCCCCTGACTCACCCATGACGCGAACCGGGCGTGAGAGGATCAGCGGCCGCTCCATTGGGTAGACGCCAGGTGCCAGTCGGACCGTGCCGAATCGATTGACCAGCGTTTGAAGATCGTCGCCGGGTTTGGCCGAAGCCACCGTCGCGTCGGGCGTGGGAGCCGTCAGCGAGGGGTCCGAGGGCCCTCCCGGGAGGGTGGCGACCACCTGGCTGTCGTCCTGAAAAAGCAGGCGCAGGGTGAGCGATTGCCCGTCGAGGTTTCGGTAGGGTGGGAAGAACAGATCGATCACGCCGGGAGCCCTGGCCTTGCGGACGACCAGGGGCCGCGCCTCGGGCTCCACGTCCAGGCTGACTCGGGAATTCGCCCGATAGACCCAGGCGGAGCGAACGCCGTCGCTCAGCACCGCCCCCGAGATCGTCTTCTCGGCTGGGATTCCCGCGATGGCGAGGTGGACGTCGCCGTGATCCACCACCTTCGAACCGTCCTGCCCGTACCACCGCGCGTTGACCCTCACCTGGGTCAGTCGCGGGAGGCTCGCCCTGGGCATCGCGAGACGAGCGACGGTCTTCGGCGCGACGAGGTCGGTCGAGTCCGTCTTGCCGTTCTCGTAAACCACGGTCAGGGTGAGCCGCTTCCTCGCGAGGTCACGATCGGGCTGAAAGTAGAGCGAGCCCCGGGTCGGGTCTTGCGGGTTCGCGCCGAATTCGGCGTTGAGGTGGAGGTTCGGATTGCTGCCGGCGGCCCACTTTCCGCCGTCGGCGCTTTCCATGACGATCTCCTTGACCTTGTCGGACCGGGAGAGTCGCTCCAGGTCGATCCGCGCGTCCTGGAATCCGTCCGGTCCGACCCCCGCGGAGGCCCCCGTGAAGTCGAGCGGCCCCTGTCCCGACCATTTCGCGACGATCCCCATGCCTGGCATTCGGAGGTTGGGGTCGGCTTTTCCCCCTTTCAGGTACGTCTCGGTCTCGCTTCCATCGGCGAAGGTGAGTTTGACGTAAAACTGTCGGCCGGTCTCGACGCGGAGGGGCTCGAAGGAGACGTCCGCGGTCGGGGCGCCCGGCTGACGATCCAGGACCGCCGCGAACTGCGACAGGTTCTTCGCGATGGGAAACAGCCACAGGTCCCTGCCGTGGCCCTTCACGGTGATCGTGGTGATTTCCGCGCGAGGCAGTCCGGCCAGGGCGATCCTGACGTCCTGGACGCCGTTCGGTCCGATCGCGCCGGTCGCCCCGACCTTGTCGGTCCGGCCCTGGCCGAGCCAACGTCCCAGCACGGGACCGGCCGCGACGCGTCGGACAGGGACGCGCCCTTCGGTGGTGAGAGGTTTGACCTGGCCCGCGCCGGTTGGGACCCGGCGTTCGTCGCCGGCCGGGTCGAATTGGGCGGGCGACGCCGATGGAAGGGAGAGTGCCAGCGAGGCGATGGCCGCCAGGATACGGGAAGGGTTCGCCAAAGGGACCTCCGTGGCGCGTAAGTCAGCAAAGTGAGAGAGACTCCTCTCTATTCATCGAGAGTCCCGGCTCCGCCGTCCTCCTCCCTGACCTCACTCGCAGCATACCATGTGGCGTGG
>JBFWRA010001015.1:0-2729 GCA_050249155.1 Isosphaeraceae bacterium
GAGAGGTACATGCAGTGAGCCATCAGACTCATCGCCGCGAACGTCACGATGAAACGAGTCTCCGGGTCCAGCGGCAAGGAAAGACCAAGAAACCCGGTCAGGGGCCGGAACGCGACCCTCACCATTCCCCATCGCTTCGCGTTTATATAAATAGGAACGCTGACGTAACTCAAGCTCGCCGGACGCGCCGGGGCGGGTGGACCGAACGGGGCGAGCAGCCGACCGTCCTCCAGCCGGACCTCCGCGGAGACGACGTCGGGGTTGCGCTCGATGATCGACCGCGTGGTCTCGACGATGGCGTCGAAGTCCCCTCGCACCGCGGCCATCGAGCAGTTGATCGCGATCGCCTCGCAGAGCGCCTTGCGTCCCCGCAACGTCGCCGAGGTCGCGTCGGGCATGACTCCCACGTAATACAGCAGGCAAAGAGCGCTCACCGACAGGCTCGCGACCCCCAGACCGATCCTCACGTACAAGGGCACTCGACTCATGCCCTCCCTCCGCCCTGGAAAGACCGGCGCGAGGAGGTGGAGCCCCTCCCGAGACTCGAAGTCGGCCAGACGTTCCTCTCGTGTTCCTGGTCGCCATCGCGACCGTCACGGCCAGCCCGCGACGGGCCCCACGTCGACCCGGCCGGCGCGCCGAGGGGGCTCGCCCACCTGGTCGTCAGCACTCGATCGGTCCTCCTGGACCACTTCCGCGTCCTGGTCCCACCGTCGCGCCTGATGGATCCGATCCGATGGGACGAGCCCGCCAGCGCGAGCGCGCGGGCGAGGGGCGGCTGGACCGTCAGGAACCCGATCGTGCTGAGCATACGGGCGGACTTCCCATCTCGACGAGAGTGGCCGATCGTCGCGACTCGCCAGGCACCCCTTGGTTCGGCGACCGACGCGCCATCGAACGCGACGAAACCAGAACGCTCCCCGCCTGGAATCGCCAGGAGCGAGAGATCCCGGTGCCGTTCCTGACCAAATCATAGGTCGCGTCCCAGGAAACGCCTCCGAGAGGCGACCGACCAGGCGCGACCGTGCCTCGACGCGATCAGCGCCGAGCCTTGGCGGGGGGCGCGCCGGAGGGTCTTGGCTGAGGTGCGAGTGGTGCGACGTCAACTTTCGTCAACGTCAGCGCGGAAGGCTCTGGCCCCTCCTCAAGCTCGACCACGAACCGACCCAGGACCGGGGCTCCCAGAATCGCCGGGGCGCTGATGGTCTCGTCGGGGACCACCCGGCAGGGAACCTCGCGGACCGTGAACGGGCCGAGCTGGATCGATCTGAGCGAACCGCGACGGCTCGAACGATCGGCCGACAGCCCGACGAGACCCGCCAAGCGCTCCGACACGAGCACCTCGGAAGCGCGCGGGTCGACCCGCATCCGAAGATCGGGAACCCCGTTGACGGTCACGTCCACCCAGGACGCCCCCTTGTCCTGGACCAGAGGCACGCGAGCGGTCTGAAGGGCGCGCTCCGCCTCGGCGACGAACGCGGCCCGAAGCTTCGCCCGGTGACCCTCCACCAGAGCCCGGATGCGCCCCTTCTCCCGAGGTTCCGGAATCGGCACGACGGTCGTGACGTCGATGGCCGGGGGAGGCTTGTAAGCATCGTACGCCCGTCGCAAGAGCGCGACGCTTCGGGCGAAGCGGTCGCGACGTCGGGTGACCTCGCGGCGAAGCGCCTCGCGCCCCTCGGGATCCACCGACGACGGCTTCGAAGCCGCCAGACGCTCCCATTCCTCTAGCCTGCCCAGAGCCAGACGAAGGTTCAGCCGGGCCCCTTGAACCAGGTTCGCCGCCACGCCGTAATCGGGCGCGGTCCCCCCCTTCGCGGTCGTCAGGATTCGGGTCGAGGCGATCCCCGCCTCGAGTCGCTCCAGCGTTTTTCGATAATCCGAGAGCGGACCAAGTCGGATCGGCCGATTCTCCGCCCGGGTCAAAACGCCCAGGGCGGCCGGGACGTCGGGGTCCGCCTTGAGCGCCTGATACGCCCGATCGAGCCGTTCGATCGCCCGACGAAGGCTGGCGCGGCCACGGTCGAAATCATCCTCGCGCGCCAGGGCCTCCGCGGCCTCGTAGGCGTTGTCGGCCTCGACCCCGGCCACCAAGTTGAACATCCCGGTGATTTCTTGTCGATTCAGTTCGGACAGCTCGCCAAGCCCCGCGTTTGGTTGACCGATCGGGTACTGTGGACCGGTCGGTCCCGGCACCAAAGGAGGGGGAAAGAGGGTGCTGGCGCTCATCGCGTTCAGGGCGAGTTGCCAGGCCTGAAGATCCGCGAGCAGGGATTGCGATTGCGCGGTGATGACCGACCGAAGGACCCGACGCCGGAGCGCCGCTTGATTCTCCCGGACCAGCCGTTCCAGGCGTGCCAATCGAGCCTTCACGTCCTCCTCGGCGGGGAGCGTGTAGGACGACTCCACGCGCCGAAGCCCCTTCGCCGAGAGAGCGCGCTCGGCCTCGGCTGGAGTATCGACCCCAACCCACCCGGCCAACCCCGTGGCGAGGCATGCCCAGGTGACCCAGAGATGACGTCGACGGATCCACATCGCCCCCCTCCTCGTCGTCAGGCGGCGGTTTGAGGACCGTGAATCGGTCCCGACCGGAATTGATCTCTCCACAAATCTAGGATAGGGGCGACGAACCGCCGAGGCAACCAGTCCGATCGGACGTCCAGGAACGTTCCCGAGGGAGTGGACCGCGCCTGAAGTCTCCGTCCAGGGGTCGATCCGAATCGTTTTTT
>JBFWRA010001016.1:0-2728 GCA_050249155.1 Isosphaeraceae bacterium
GAACGTCCCGAGGGCCAACTGGCATTCGGCCAGGGCGAACCGGCCGGTGGGGTCGTTTTCCAGGGCGAGGCAGGCGGCCTCCAGATGCGGTAGGGCCTCGGCCGGCCTGCCCTGATAGAGCAGGGAAAGACCCATCGCCCGACGCGTGAACGGGTCGTCCGGAGTGACCTTCAGAAACGCCTCGATCGCGGGGACCAGCCCGCGCACGTCATCGTCGTGGGCCCAGAGCCGTTCCACGAGGTCGAAGAGGGCCGCGGGGGCGCCCGAGCGCCGGTACATCTCCCAAAGTTGGTCGCGCGCCTCACCATGCCGCTGCTGGAGGCTGAGGAGGTAGATCAAGCGCTGGCGAGGGGGCTCGGCCTTCGGGTCACGTTCGACGGCCGCCCGAAGCCTGCGTTCGGCTTCCGGAAGGTCATGGGCCTGGATCGCGGCCTCGGCCAGCAGCGCCTGGGCCTGTCCCCGGGCGGGGTGCCGATCGGGAATCGCGTCGAGGACCCTGGTCGCCTCGTCGAGCCGGCCACGGTTCATGAGCGCGAACCCGAGCATGACCGCGGCGTCGCCGTCCTCGGGATGAGCGACGTTCCAGGGCCCCAGTCGCGCCTCGACCTCGTCCCAGCGGCGCGCCTCCAGCGCCGAGCGTGCCGCGTCGAGGTCGGGCGGGGGGACGGTCGCGCCCTGAAGCGCCCAGAAAATCAAGAGGACCGCGAGGAGCGACGCCGCCCCCAGGGCCCCGATCCCCAGTGAATTCCTCCGCGCCAGACTCACGACGTCCCCACCCTCCGCGCGCCTGAGGAACAATCCGAGAATCATGTCCCGATTTGTGGAGCGAGCCGAGGGTGCCACGTGGTTCGGTCCTCCGAACCCGTGACGGTGGCCACGGTGGAACCCCACGGGTTCGGAGGACCGAACCACGTGGCACACGGATCCATCGGTAACCGGGAAGTTCTTCTCGGCCTATTCCTGAGAGGCGTCCTCGAAAACAAGGCTTGAACTGAGCATGACAGAGCGCAGGCCACCCCGCAACGTCAGGATCGGACGTCGGGGTTTTCGCGCAACCAGGCCGCCAGGCGAACCAGCCCCTCGGCGGTCGAGACCCGGGGCGCGTAGCCCAGGTCCCTCCGCGCGGCGGTCAGGTCGAACCAGTGCGAGGTCGCCAGCTCGCGAACCATGAATCGCGTCAACGGGGGTTCGGAACGGACCCTCAACGCCCCATAGACCGTTTCGCAGAGGACCGCCGCGACGCTGGCCACGGACAGCGGCAACGAACGGGTCACCGGCGGCAAGCCCGCCGCGGCCAGGATGCCGTCGACGAGATCCCAAAGTGGCACGGGCTCCCCCTGCGCGATGAAGTACGCCCTGCCGGCGATCGGCGAGCCGGGTTCGAGCCGGTCGGCGGCCAGCAGGTGGGCATCCGCGGCGTTATCGACGTAGGTGGCGTCAATCCTCGGGTCGCCTCGACCGATCCGACGCAGCCTCCCCGCGCGCGCCCTGGCGAGAATCCGCGGGACCAGATGGTGATCCCCAGGACCCCAGATCAGATGGGGCCTCAACGCGACGGTCGCCAGCTCCGGCCCGTTGGCCGCCAGGACCAGGCGCTCGGCCTCGGCCTTCGTGGCGGGGTAGGAGGCGTCGAAGTGACTGGGGTACGGGGCCGACTCGTCGGCCCCCTCCATGTCGCGTCCGTTGAAGACGACGCAAGGGGAACTCGTATAAACAAGTGTTTTGACTCCCGCGTTTCGGCAGGCTTCGATGACGTTCCTGGTGCCCTCGACGTTCGCGCGTCGGTAGTCTTCGGCCGAACCCCAGATCCCCGCCTTCGCCGCGACGTGGAAGACCACGTCCATTCCCCGGACCGCTCGGGCGACGGCCCCGGGGTCGGCGAGGTCGCCCCGCGGGGTCTCGACGCCCCAGGCGCGGAGCGCCGGATAATCGCCCCTGGCGAGGCTTCGGACGCGATCGCCCCGCTCCACCAGCCGGCGCGCGATCGCGCCGCCCAGGAAACCCCCACCGCCGGTCACCAGCGCCTGGAGAGCCACGTCAGTCGACCCTCCGCGCGGCCCAGACCGCGAGCTTCTCGCGGAAAATCTTGGCGTTGTGGCGGATATCGACCGGGAACGCCTTCCGGAATAGAAACGTCTCGATTTTCATTGTGTGCTCATATCGCGATCCAATCTTCGCCAATTCGGCGGCGATGGACCGACGCTCCGAGCGTCGAAGCGGCCATCGCTTCGGCTCGACGCAAAGGACGGGTCGAGCGGCTCCCGCGGGGCCGACGCCCACCAGGGCCGTGCGATGGACCGCGTCGTGCGTGTTGAACACCGCCTCGACCGGGATCGTGTACAAAGTTCCCTCGGCGGTGACGACCCGGTGCGCCTTCCTCCCGCAAAACCAGAGCCGGCCCTGATCGTCGCGATAGCCGAGGTCCCCCATGCGATGCCAGACGGCTCCCTGGGGCTCCTGGACCTTGGCGAGCCGATTCGCCTCGGGTCTGTTAAAGTATGCTTGAGTGACCACGGGACCTTGAACGAGAAACTCGCCGACGGTCCCGTCGGGAACGCGAAGTTCGTCGGACCATCGCTCGATCGGCTCGTCGGTGATCCGGATCACCTCGACCCGCATTCCGGAGACCGGCGCTCCGACGCAGACTCCCGCGCCCTGGTCGGTGGCGTGGCGGGTCTCGCCAAGGATCTCGCGACTTCCGATCGACGCCACGGGGAGCGATTCCGTC
>JBFWRA010001017.1:0-2726 GCA_050249155.1 Isosphaeraceae bacterium
TGGACGGCCCCGGTCCGCGCGTCGGTCCAGGTCTACACCGAGCTGATCGCCGCGGCGAACCGCCAGGACGTCGACCGGGCGAGGGAACTTTGCACCACGAGGTTCCGTGCCCGCCGGACGTTCCGGCCGGCCGCCGAGGGGGGTCTGGTCGGACTTCCCCGAGGCATTCACCCGAACTTCCAGGCCTGGCGACACGGCGAGCACGTCTGGCTCTGCCCCAGGAACCGAGTCGGCCCGGTCTATCAGTTCGCCCGAGAGGGGGACGCCTGGCGATTCGACGGGCTCGTCGGCCTGCTTCAGGGCCGCGGCGAGTTCATCAGGCTCCCTGAGGGTCACTCCGAGGAGGAACCCCTCACGGTCCCGGAGTGATCCCCGGTCACACCTCGGCGGTGGCGTTCCCAATCCCCTCGAATTGACAGGATGGGGCGCGGGGATAGAATCGAATTCGCGACGGCGCGGCCGCCAAGGGCCGGGCGTTGTGGCCTAACTCATTCGCCGCAGCCAGGATAGACCCGTCGACACCATGCCCGACGGAGTCGGCGGCCCCACGGAGGTCCCCTTGATCGCGCGATCTCGCCGCACCAGGACGTTCGCCAGCCCGCTCGGTTTCTGTCTGCTGGGCCTCGTCCTCCAGGGAACCAGTCTCGCCCAGGAACCCGCCAATCTCGACGCGACCCTGCCGCCGGTCGAGCGACCCGCCGAGGCCCCGAACCCGGTCCAGGACGTCCCGGGACCGGAAACCTCCCCCAGCGCGGACCCGCTCCCGAAGGCCCGACCAGTCAGCGAGCCGGAGGTCGACGCGGGCGGACGGTCCTCTGCGGTGGGGGCGACCTCGATCGGCCGTCGGAGCATCGTCAGGCTCTTCGCCGAGGCGAATCCCCTGCTTTGGCCACTCCTGGTCTGTTCGGTCGTCGCGCTGATGTTCGCGCTGGAGCGATTCGTCGCCCTTCGGAAGGAGCGCGTGATCCCAAAGGAGTTCGTCAATCGATTCCTGGAGCGGCTGGCCGGCGGCAAGCTCGATCGGGACCGCGCCGCGGAGCTTTGCAGGGCCAATGAGAGCGCCGTGGCCAGGGTTTTCGCCGTGGTGGTCGGCTACTGGGGACAGCCCGCCGCGGTGATTCGCCAGGCGATCGGTTACGACGCCTCCGGCGAGGTCCTGGAGTTGAAGCGGAACATCCGGGTGCTCAACGGAACGGCCACGCTGGCACCGCTGCTGGGCTTGCTGGGGACGGTGGTCGGGATGATCCAGTCGTTCGACGCGCTGGGTGGTCGCGTGGGTACGGCCAAGGGGGAGGCCCTGGCTCAGGGGATCAGCCTGGCGCTGGTGGCCACGGCGATCGGTCTGGCGATCGCGGTCTTCTCGATCGTGGCGTACTACTATTTCCTCAACCGTGTGGACGTCCTGATCCGAGAGCTCGACGCCAACGCCCGGAAGGTGATTGAATTGGTCAGCGCCGAGGCGATCCGTCCCACGACGCCGGTCGACCGGCGTCCCAATTTCCTTCAGCAGGGTGACCATCCCCGTCACGAGTCCCGATCTCACTGAGCCAGCCGAAGTGAACCGAGCCCGACACCCGGCCGCGACCTCGTGACCTCGTTCCAGGAGCCGATTCCCCATGCTGTGGGACCGCCACCAGGCTGACGATCTGCCGCACGTCAACATGACGCCGATGGTCGACGTCGTGCTTTGCCTGCTCGTCTTCTTCATGGCGGCGACCAAGCTCTACGACTGGGATGAGAACCAGTTCGTGGTGAACGTGCCTCAGGTGGCCGACGCCGCGCCGTTGACCGCGGCGCCCGACGACCTCGCCTTGACGATCGTCAAACCGGGATTGGTCGCCGTCGGCCCCTCGACGTACGACCTCGCCGGTTTAACGACGCTGCTTCGCGAGGCCCGCGGGCGCTACGCGGACCAGGGGGTCGTGATCCGAGGGGATTCGACCCTGAACTACCAGGATCTCGCCGACGTGCTCTCGACCTGCGACGCCGCGGGAATCCGGAACGTCCGCCTGCCCGTCCACCCTCGCGAAGCGGCCGCTCCTCGGCCCGACGTTCCCAGGGGCTGACGTTCGCTCTCAGCCAGGCCCACACGAATCCCCATGACGCGCCCCTTGAGGTAATCCCGGATGGATTTTCTGAATCAGATCGTCCACACGATTTTCCACCTGAGCCCCGACAGCGTGAACGACCTCGCGCAGACCTTCGGTGGCTGGCTCTATCTCATCTTCTTCCTCATCATCTTCGCTGAGACGGGTCTGGTCATCCTGCCCTTCTTGCCGGGAGACTCGTTGCTGTTCGTCGTCGGCGTGCTGACCGCGCATCCGAAGTCGCCCCTGGACTTCTGGACGACCGCCACGCTTCTGACGATCGCGGCGATTCTCGGCGACGCGGTGAACTATCTCGTCGGTTCGTACGTCGGCCCGGCGGTCTTCTCGCGCGAGCACTCCAGGCTGTTCAACAAGAGGCACCTCGTCGAGGCGCACGAGTTCTACGAACGGTACGGCGGAAAGACGATCATCCTGGCGCGCTTCATCCCGATCATCCGAACGTTCGCCCCGTTCGTGGCGGGGATCGGGAAAATGAACTACTCGAGGTTCGCCCTGTTCAACGTGGTCGGGGGGGCGGCCTGGGTCTTCCTCTGCCTGGCGGCGGGACGCATCTTCAGCGACAACGAATTCGTGCGAAAGCGGTTCGAGCTGGTCATCGTCGCGATCGTGGTGATTTCG
>JBFWRA010001018.1:0-2723 GCA_050249155.1 Isosphaeraceae bacterium
TGTCGGAGATCGCCAGGGCGTACCTGATTCTGCTTCTGGGCCGGGACCTTCGGCCTGATGAGCGTCGCCTGTTCCAGTTATTTCCGTCGGACCAGTTCCGCCCTGGTGGTCAGCTACCTGATCATCTTGCCGCTGGCGGTCGCCTGCGTGGCCATGACCCGATCCGACGACGCGCTGGCCAGGGACTTCGTCTCCGTCGCCGTTCTGCCCCCCTGGTGCCTGGCGATCTGGACCGTGGTCGGGGTCCTGATCAATCGCCGACTCCTGCACCCCCCCGACGTCGGCAGCGAGGGCGAGGTCGTCCTCGACGAGGAACAGGAGATGAAATACGCCATCGGCGTGGTGATCGACCGGGACCTGTTCCCCGACAAGCTCTTCGCGCCCGCGAAACGCCCCGACCTGATGCCCGACGGCACGAACCCCGTCCTGGACAAGGAACTCCGCAGCGAGATCTTCGCCCAGGGAACCCTCATGCTCCGGGTCGTCATCCAGGTGAGCATGATGCTCTCGATTCCCCTCATGGCCGCGCTGTTGTTCCTGTATTCGAGTCGAACGCCTTATTATGTGGCTTATGTGATCACGTTCAACATGCTGGTGGGCCCAGTGTTCTCCGCGGGCAGCATCACCCAGGAGCGCGAGAGGCAGACTCTCAGCCTGTTGTTGACCACGTTGCTGAGGCCCGTGGGCATCGTCACGGCGAAGTTGCTCGCCGCGCTGAGAGTCTCCACCGTCTTGACGTTCCTGCTGACCGAGCAACTCCTGCTGGCGTATTTTCTTTTGCCGGAGTTGCGCTATCGGATCTGGACCCTTGGCGTGTTCCTGCTCATCATCGGCGTGACCTGCCTGACCACGTCCACCGTGGGATTGCTCTGCTCGGCCCTTTCGCGGAAGACCTCGGTCGCGATGGTCTCGACCTACCTGACGCTCCTGGCGCTTTTCGTCGGGCCGGTGGGCCTGGGCTGGTACCTGGAGGGGTTCGCGTCGATCTCCGAGCAAAAACTCGCGGCGATGACGATCTCCAGTCCCTACTCGGCGGCGCTGAGCGTGCCCATGCACGTCACCCGCACGGGGGACTGGAGCGTCGACGGGATGAAGGTGGCCAGGCCGATCATGGTCCCCCTGTTCGGCGATTACGAGCTGCCCGTCTGGGGGGTCTACCTGCTGATCTACCCCCCGATCTGTCTGGCCCTCTACGGACTGACCTGCCTGGTCTTTCGCTGGAAGTGGTGGCGGGCGATGGGCTGAGCCAGCGGGGCGACTCGATCGGATCGGAGGTGATCCGATCAGGGGAGCGTGCCTCGATCCAGGTACCACATCCGGTCGGGCCCTTTCACCAGCGAGGTCTGGATTCGGAAGGTTTCGACCGGCCCTTTTTCCTGGCGCCCCCTCACGTACACGTTCACGGTGAAACTCGCCGGCAGGTCGGTCTCCCCCGCGCTCTTGGCCGATTTGAAGTCCGCCACGACGAACTTCAGGGGGGTGGCCGACGACGCCCGATCCCGTTTCAACTCTCCGAGACGCGCCTTCCAGTAGCGTTTGAAGCCCTCGAAGCTGCCATAATTGGGGCAGATCCGGCCCTCTCGGCTCAGAAGCAGCCACATTCGTTTGTAGTGCGGAACGTGGTGCGAGAGTGACGCGTAAAAGTCGCGCACCGCCTGTTCCGGTGTCACCCGGACGGGGCGTTCCAGCGTGATGAGGATCGGATACGACAGCAGCACGATTCCCAGACCGCCAAGGACCAGAAGCAGGAACGCCAACCCGTATTGCTCGGCGGACAGGGCCGAGTAGACCAGGAACAGGACGAAGGCCGACGCCGCGACGATCACGACGAGGTTCGGCCCCCACTCCGCGCCTCGGGTCCAGACCTGATCCACGGCCTCGTCCGGGTCTCGGCGCGCTCGAGTGACGGGCGGCGGCCCTCCCCGCTCGCGACCCGCCACCGGCGGCCGACCAGTCGACGATGACGAAGAGGAAGGCGGCGGCGGCGCGGGCGCGGGCTTCGCCGCGGGCGCGGGGTCGTCTCCGCCCTCCAACAGGTCGTAGGCGTCGCCACCCGAGGTCGCCGACGGTCGCGGAGCCTGGGGCCTGGGAGTCGCCTTGGCCTCGTCGTCAAAGAGCGCCGCCGCGTCGGCGATCGCGGGGGGTTCGTCGTCGTCGTGGGCCTTACGGGTCGGAGAATCGTCCATGTCGGAGCCAACCTGTTGAGAGAACGGGGCGATACGACGTCACCAGCGCAATTCCTCGCGACGGAAGATCGAGACCGAGCCGTCGTCGGCACCGATCAGAAGGTCCATCACCTCGGCGTCCGGGGAGTTGACGCCCGAGGGACTGCAACCCTCGTCTCCAATCGAGAGTGGGCGACCGTCGGCGAAATGGATCGGCCGGGGGCAGAGGACTCCATGGCCCAGGTTTTCCAGTAAGAGGACCGTCGGGATCGCGTCCGCGTCGGGATACGCGATGCCCGTGACCGCGGGAACGACGTGTCGGTTGCGGCGGGGAAGGCCCACCAGCAAGTCGACGTGCGAAGTCCCGCACCAGGGGCCCGCCCACAGGGCGCAACGGCCGGAGAGTCCGAAACCGCCGTCGAGGCGGAGGTACCGACCGAGGCGATCGACCATCGGTACCGGGGCGTCGACCTCGTGACGTCCGATCCTCGGATAAACGCAGAGGAATCCCTGAAGATTCAGCGCGATCAGGTCGAGCTGGCCGTCCTCGTTCCAGTC
>JBFWRA010001019.1:0-2722 GCA_050249155.1 Isosphaeraceae bacterium
ATCTACCTAACTCAACCAGCCTTGCGTCCTCGTGAAGGCGTCCCGCCAGACCTCCCGGTCTCTTGCCCCGAGTGGACCGATGCCCCGCAAGCCCGCGCCCAAACGCAGTCCCTCCTCCAAGCCTGCCGAGGCGGCTGACGCGAAACGAGCCCCCACGCTCAGTTCGCTGCGCACCGAGATCGACCGCATCGACAAGGAACTCGTCGGACTCCTCAACCGAAGGGCGGAAGTCGCTCTGCAAATCGGTCAGGTCAAGCAGAAGCAAGGGATCGAGGTCTGGTCTCCCGCCCGAGAGGAGGAAGTGATCGCCAAGGCCCTCCAAACCAGCCAGGGCCCGCTTCCTCCCGAGACGCTCAAGCTCATCTTTCGTGAGTTGATGAGCGGTTCCCGGTCACTTCAGAGGACCCTCCGCGTCGCCTTTCTGGGACCGAGATACAGCTACAGCCACCTCGCGGCGATCGCCATGTTCGGTGAGGCCGTGGAACACGTCCCGGTCGGTTCGATCGCCGCGGTCTTCGAGGAGGTGAACCGCAGACACGTTCAGTTCGGCCTGGTGCCGCTGGAGAATTCGACCGACGGGCGCGTGGCCGACACCCTGGAGATGTTCGTCAGGCTGCCAGGATTGAAGATCCGGGCGGAGGTCAAACTCAGGGTCCATCACTGCCTCCTGGGCCGTTGCGAGTGGGGAGAGGTTCAGCGCGTCTACTCGAAGGCGCAGGCGCTCTCGCAGTGCCGGCACTGGATCGCCAAGAACCTTCCCCAGGCCAGGGTGATCGACGTGGTCTCCACGGCCGCCGCCGCCGAGCACGCCTCGCGCGAGGAATTCGCCGCGGCCGTCGCCAGCAGGGCCGCCGGCGAGGCGTACCAGCTCAAGGTGCTCGCCTCGAACATTGAGGACCAGGCCTATAACGTCACACGGTTCGCCGTCATCGGTGAACTGACCGAGCAGCGCACCGGCAAGGACAAGACCACCCTGATGCTTCGACTCCCCAACGAGTCGGGCTCCCTCCTCAAGGCGATCTCGCCCTTCGAGAAGGCGGGCGTCAACATGACCTGGATCGAGTCGTTCCCCTCCCCCGAGGGCCCCGCGGATCGAAACCCCACGTACCTGTTCTTCATCGACGTCGAGGGACACATGGAGGACGAGGCGGTCAAACGCTCCATCGAGGCCGTCCGCAAACGAGCCGTTCGGCTCGAAATCCTCGGCTCCTACCCGCGTGGGGAGACGACCGAGACCTGACCGCGCTCTCCCTCGACGCGACCGCTGCGCCGACGAACGGTCCTGAACGTTCATCACGGGCTCAGGGACTCGTCCCGCCCGCGGGAGGCTTCGGAAGGTTGGGCACGAGACTGGGATCGTAGGTGGACCCGGCCGACACCTGGATCATCGTGATTCGCATCGTCGTCGGAAAAAACCTCTCGTGGTCGGCCCGCTTGTGGGCGTGCCCCTGCCCGCCGCTGTCGTCCTTGATGACCAGGTCCATGCGCTTGACGCCCTCGGACCAGATGATCGAATCGTTCTCCCAGAACGATCTCATGGAAACGTCTTTCTCGTAAACTCCCGCCTTGGTGTAAATCTGAGTTCCCGTGCAACCATAGCCGTTGCCCTTGCCCTTGTTCGGGATGTAGCAAAGGGTCCAGGTCGTGGGCGCGCCGCCCGCCGGCTTCTCGATGACCTCGGCGCGGATGTGGACCGTTCCGTTTCGGTAATCCACTGGCGAGGTCCAGTCCCGGGGACGGTCCGGATTGAGTTTGTCCCCCGTGACGTAGTAGTGCGACTTGCTCGGCCTGGACGTGTCCGCGTCTTGCTTGGTGAAGGTGAACGTCTCGTCAAAGAGGACGAACTGATCGGCCCGGCCGACCCAGGGCGTCAACAGCGGTCCCACCAGCACAGACGCCTGAAGAATTTGTCTTACGGCTAGAGCGAGCATGGGTTCTCCTTTCCAGCCGGCCTTTCGGCCGAATTCGATCGCGACCGACCCGTCATGACGTCCTGAGAATCTAAATGAAGCGGGGCCCTCGGTCGACGGTCGCCGCCAATTTCGATCGTTCCTCCGCGCGCCCCAGTCCCCATCGACTTGACACGAGGCCGGATCGTCGTACGCTACCGAGTCAGAAGGGCCAAACCCGCGCCGGCGGACGAGCACAAGTGCATGGAATCGTGCATTGACGTTCCGGCTCGCCCCAACCGAGTGACGCAACGACGGACATGGTCTTGGACCCACCTCAACCTTGGATGAGCGCGCCATGGACCGACGCATCCTTGTCGTGGACGAGAGTGAGTTAAGCTGTCTGCAGATTTCTCAGCTTCTGGCGCGTGGTGGGCGGCAAATCAAGGTCGCTCGCGACGGGACGACCGCGCTGGAGTGGTTGGTCGAGAGGAACTTCTCGCTGGTCCTGGTGGACCTGTGCCTCCCCGACGTCAGTGGTCTGGAACTGGTCCGGGAGATCCGCGAGCGTGATCTGCCCGTGACGATCGTGGTGATGAGCGGCCACGGTTCGGTGGAAACGGCCGTCGAGGCGATGCGACTGGGCGCTTACGATTTTCTCGCGAAGCCGATCGACGCGTTACGGCTCGATGTGCTGGTGGAGCAAGCGCTTCGGGATCGCACGCTTCAGGACGAGGTTCAGTCCCTCCGTCAGGGGCTTCAGGAACGGTTCGCCTTTCACAATCTGCTGGGCAAGAGTCCCTCGATGCGCGAGGTGTTCGCGAGGCTGGCGC
>JBFWRA010001020.1:0-2721 GCA_050249155.1 Isosphaeraceae bacterium
GGCTGTGGGCGTAGTCGATCGCGTTGCAGACGTCGGTGAATCGCCGCAATAGGTTGCGGAAAGCCAGACCGCGCGTCGGATCGGCCACCGGACCCCTGTGGAACGTCGTGATCGCATCTTTGAGAGAATCCCCTTTGATGAATCGCATCGCGTAAAAGGGGCGGCCGCCGTCGTAGGTGCCCAGGCCGTAGACCGGGACGATCCCGGGGTGCTCCAGGCCGCCGGTGATCTCGGCTTCGACCACGAATCGGCGCCGGCTGGTGGGATGATCGGCGTGTTCGTCGAGGATTCGCTTCAGCGCGACCTCGCGGTTGAGTTCGCCGTCGAGCGCGACGAAGACCGCCCCCAATCCCCCGCGGGCATGGGGACGAAGCACGCGGAACCGCTGTCCGTCGGAGGTCGCCGCGCCCACGTGAAAGGTCGCGGTACGGTCGTCGGGTTCGTTCGTGGTCGGGTCGGACTTGGCCAAACGGGAGACGGTGGCCTGGACGTCGGGACTCGCCACCGCCGCCAGAGCCGCGACGGTGGACGTGCCGACCGGGACGGCCCCCAGGCTCGCGCCTGGGTCGTCGCCATGCTTTTTCAGATGGAGCGCGACCATCACGTCGACCGCGGCGCGTTGGTCGGCGTCGAGGAAGTTCAGGGCGATGAGGTGCTTCGCGAGTGGCGTGGCCTTGTCGCGGATCCATGCCTGAAGGGCGGCGACGAGCTGCGCCTGGTCGATCAGGCCGTTTTGAAGCGCCAGCAAGCCCAAGAGGAGGTTGACCGAAGGCTCGTTGGGACGGGACATGAGGGGGCTCCCGGACTTCGCGGTGCGGAATCGCGCTCGTTTGGTTATAACGACTTCCGAATCAAGATCAACCGGATGATCTAAATTACTTTATATGTTGACACACATTATCTATAATGCCGTGAGATATCGGCGGATCTCCCAGGCACCGACCTCGGCGTGGTACTCGCGCCACTCGGCGCGTTTGAGCGAGAGGAACTCGTCGGCGATCGGGCCGAGCGATTCGCGAACGATCGGGTCCGCCTCGAAGCGGTCCAGGGCCTCGTCGAGCGACTGGGGCAAGGTCGCCACGCCTCGTGCGATCATGGCCTCGGGATGGTTCTGGTACATGTTGCCGCCGAGGTTCGGCTCTCCAGGGTCCAGATTCCTCTCGATCCCGTCCAGACCCGCGGCGAGATAGGCGGCGACGGCGAGGTACGGATTGCAGGCGCTGGAGACCGATCGATCCTCGACGTGGCCGGGCCCACAGACCCGCAGCATCTGCGTTCGATTGTTGTCGCCGTAGGTGACGAACGCCGGAACCCAGGTGTAGCCCGAGCGCGAACCCGTGAGCGCCGCGCCGACCTGGAGCCGCTTGTAGCAATTGACCGTGGGCGAGGTCACCGCCGCCAGCGCCCTGGCGTGCTCCATGATCCCCCCGAGAAACTGGTACGCCAGGGGAGAGAGTCCCAGCCCCCGCGGGTCGGACGCGGGATCGACCTCGAAGCGGTTGGCACCCGTTTCCGCGTCGGCCAGGTGATAATGCATGTGAGCGCCCGAGCCGGTCCTTCGGGCGAACGGCTTGGCCATGAACGTCGCGATCGCGCCGAAGCGCTGGGCGATCTGCCCGGCCATCATCCGGAAGAACGTGATCCGGTCGGCGGTGGCGAGGGCGTCGGCATACTGGAAGTTCACCTCGAACTGGGCGTTGGCGTCCTCGTGGTCGGCCTGGTAGGCCCCCCAGCCCAGGGCGTTCAGGCCGTCCTGCATCGCCCGGAGGAACCCAAGCGCTCCGGACATCGCCTTGAAGTCGTAGCAAGGCTTGCTCAGATCATCAATCGCGTGGGGATCCCAGCTCTCCACCGAGCCGTCGGGTCGCCGCGCGACGAGGAAGAACTCGGGTTCGATGCCGACGTTGAAGACATACCCCAGGCTTTTGGCCCGATCGAGGATGCGACGGAGGTTGACCCTTGGGCAATACGGGTGGGGAAGGTCGTCCACGTGAAGGTCCGCGGCGAACCGGGCGACGCCTGGTTCGTAGGGCAGGGGGGTGTAGCTGGCCGGATCGATCCGGGCGCACATGTCGTGAGAGTGTGGACCCTGGCCCATCCCCCAGACGGCCCCCCCGGCGAACCCCGCGCCAACGGTCAGGACGTCGGCGAGGTGCTTGGCGGGTACGAGCTTGACCTTGGCCGCGCCGTGGACGTCGACGAACTGCGCCAGGACGTAATGGATCCCGTCGGCGTCGAAACTGGCTGGAAGGTCGCGAAGGAGGGCCTCGGTCGAGAGTGGCATGGGCGGGTTCGTGGGCATGATGGCTCCCCATTAGGACCGTCGGTTCCCTGGCCGGGTCGCGGAAGACGGCGCCTTGGGCACAATTGTTGGCGACGTCGGGCCGGCGGGCCACTAAAATTGAACGCGGCCCGAGAGTTCGTTCCTCCTCGCGATGAGACGTCCCCGAATGGAAGGATTCTCGATTCATGTGTGGAATCGTTGGATTTCTGGATAAAAGTGGTCAGCCTGGACGTCCCAGCGGCCGGGTGACGCTCTCGATGCTTCAGGCGCTGGCCCGCCGCGGACCCGATGGCGCGGGGGTCGCGGTTTTCGCCGACGAACCTCAGGAAACCGACGAGGTCTGGTCGGTCCGTCACGCGCCCGGCGACCCCAGGGCCCTCGCCCCGCTGGCCTCGCTCGGGAAGGTGAGCGCGATTGAGCGATCCCCGAGCGGCGAC
>JBFWRA010001021.1:0-2718 GCA_050249155.1 Isosphaeraceae bacterium
CCCTGTGCTGGACACGTCGTGCTCGGCGTTGATGCGCCTGGCGGCGGCGGTCCACGCGCAAGGGTACAAGGTCGCGCTGACCGGAGAGGGGGCCGACGAGGCCCTGGCGGGGTACGTTTGGTTCAAGGCGCAGAAGGTCCGCCTGGGATTGGGCCGACTTCTTCCCCGCGCGGCGCGATCGCTGGCGCTGGGGGCGATTGGCGGCGGGTCGGCCCGAAGACCGGGCTGGCTCGGCGTCGCGGGAGTCAGACCAGCCCAGCAAGACATGTATGAATTGATCGGTCAGGCCCGACACGGGCTGTATTCGGCCGGGATGTGGGACCGCCTGGGGGATCACGATCCCTACGACGACCTCGACGTCGCCGTGGATCGCATCCAGAGATGGCATCCTTTGAATCAGTCCCTGTACGTGGGTTACAAGGCGATGCTGGCGGGGCTGCTGATGATCGCGAAAGGGGATCGGATCGCGATGCGTTCCTCAGTCGAAACGCGCTATCCGTTTCTTGACGACGACGTGATCAAGTTTTGTTCCGAAATCGCCCCCGAATACAAGCTCCGAGGCCGGACGGAGAAATGGCTGCTGCGAAAGGTCGCGGAGCGGACGCTGCCGAAGGCGATCGCCAACCGACCCAAGACGATGTTCCGGGCCAGTCTCTCCTCCACCTTCCTGGAGCCGAATCGGCCCGCCTGGGTCGACCAGTTGCTCAGCCCGGATTCACTCGACGCCACGGGATACTTCGACCCGCGGCGAGTCGCGACTCAACGAGCCTGGCAAACGAGAATTCCAAGAATGACGATTCGACGATCCGTTTACGACGTCGGCCTGACCTGCGTGGTGGCCACCCAGCTTTGGCATCATCTTTATCACGGTGGCGGGCTCTGCGACCTTCCCCCGCTCGAATTCAATTCTGATCGCTCGCGCTCGTCAACCGGTCGGTGAGAGGCCGACCGCTTCCAGCAAGAGGTCGTGAACCGCCGTCGATGGAAGCGATTCGGGCCCGGTCGGCGCCGGCCCGTCGCCGATCAGGATCGGCCGATCCTCGGCGTGGACGGCTCGAAGACCGTGGCTTCCTCGGACCAGCGAGGGGTCCAGGGGAATGACGTCGAAGAGCGTGCGGAAGCCCAACTTCTTTTGAATGAGTCGTCGGATCGCGCGTCCCTGGGGCCAGAAAAGCTTCGGGTCGAAGAAGAGTTCGCAGGGGTCGTAGCCTGGCTTGCGATGGATGTCGACGGTCCTGGCGTAGTCGGGGGCCTTCCGATCGTCGAGCCAGAACGGGTAGGCGAACCAGGCGTTTGGATCGCTCAGCGCGACGATCTCGCCGGCCCTGGGGTGGTCCAACCCGATCTCGGCGCGCTCGGGGCCGAAACGAACGTTCGCCACGCCTGGAAGGCCCGAGACGACTTCCGCGACACGCGGGACGTCCTCCGGGTCGCTCACATGGACATGCGCGAGCTGATGGTCGCACACGGCGAACGCTCGGCTGGTGAACGGGTCGAAGACCTCGCCGAATGGACCAGGCCGAACGCTCAGCCAACCCCGCTCGCGGAGCGCCCGGTTGATGAGAATCGGCCGATCGTCGTCGCAATGACCGTACTCGCTGACGACCCAGACGCGCGCCCCCGCGACCCTGGCCGCGTCCAGGAGCGGTGCGCAGGCGTCGTCCAGTTCCGCCACGAGGCGGGGCAAGTCGCAACCCGACGGCCCGAATCGCTGGGGGTCGTAATCGAGGTGGGGAAGGTACGCGAGAGTGAGGTCGGGCGGGTCGTGCGCGAGGCATTCCGCCGCGCAACGCGCGATCCAGGCGGTGCAGGGGAGCCCGGCCCCTGGGCCCCAGAAGGTCCGGAACGGGAACGGGCCGAGCTTCGATTCGAGGCGGTCGGTGAGGCCGTCGGGCGAGCCCGTGATCCCGAACGCCTTGTTCCCGTCCGCGCCATACCAGGGTTTGGGGGTCACGCTCAGGTCGACCGCCGCGCCCTGGTTGAACCACCAGAAGAGCTTGGCTGTGCGAAAGGGTCGACCTTCCCGCGCGGCGAGCCTTCGGGCCGTCACGTAGATCGGCTCGGCCTGAATCAGCGCGTTGGATTGCTGCCAGAATCGGACCTCGCCCGTGTCGCGGAAGTACCAGCCGTTGCCCACGACGCCGTGCCGGTCCGGGGGCGTGCCGGTGAGAAAGGTCGCCTGCGCTGAGCAGGTGACGGCGGGGAGGACCTCGATGAGCGAACGGCTCCAGCCGGCCTGGGCGAGCGTCGCGAGTCGGGGCGCGTGGGCCAGCAGGCGGGGGGTCAATCCCACGGCGTTGATCAGGACGAGTGGCGGATTCGTGGGGCTCAAGAGGTTCGCCGAGGGCGTCGTCGGGTAAAATGGAGATCGGGACTCGACGACACGTTAGCAACCGAGGGGGCGGCCGTCGACCCTTTGGCGTCCCCTTGAGGGAGAACGCGCCCTTGGCGACGGATCGAGAATTCCCCGCGTATTCCTACGTGCCGGGAGGCCCCTGGCCGCACCCGAACCGAACGCTCGAAGGCACGCCCGGCGCGACCGAGCCGCGACCCGAGCCAATCCAGGAAGGCGATTGGGAGGGCTCGCGCGTTTACCTGTGGGGGTTCAGGCTCTTCAACGCCGGGTATTACTGGGAGTCGCACGAGGTCTGGGAGTCGCTCTGGCACGCCCACGGACGAACCGGCCCGGAGGCGGACTGCCTGCGCGCGTTGATCAAG
>JBFWRA010001022.1:0-2714 GCA_050249155.1 Isosphaeraceae bacterium
ACGTTGACGATGACCGTCCGGGTCTCATCGTCGAAATCCCGGGCGGTCATGCCGAACAGCCGTCGAAGATTGACGACCGGAAGCACCGATCCCCTCAGGTTGATTAGACCTTCGATCGACGCTGGAACCTGGGGAATCCGCGTGATTGGCTTCATCACGATGATCTCCTGGATCGTCGTGATCGGGATGGCGTACTCTTCGTTTTCCAATCGGAACCCGACGAACTGCCGGGTCGCGCTCTCGCTCCGGCGTCCGTCACGGTCGTTGGCGATCGTCGCTGGGTTGCCTTCGCTCATGGGTGCGTCAACGCCTGTCTCGTCGGGTCGACCACGCCCTCGGAACGGCTCGGCGACGGTCGGACCTGCGACGGGTTGTCGGACTCGATTGGGTGTGCGTACCGTGAGGCGGTGGACGTCGAACGTCGGTTCGAGTCGCGACGCTCCACGCGCCGGTGGCTCTCGAACTCGGCGATCCGTCGGAATCCAAGCCGGCGAGCGAGTGTGAAGCCGCCCGGCCCTGGCGTTCCCCTGGATGTATGGAAAAACCAAGTCCGCGTGACAGATCAAGGACGCCAGAAACCGACCAGATTACCCACAGCACACAACCATACCACACCAGATCAGTCCATGACGCTGCCAGAGAAAACTCGGCGAATCGAATTCGGACTCTAACGATCCCAACGATTCGCCGCCTTTTACCAATTACACGCGTCGCGACGATTCATCAAGGCTATAATAAGCCGCCTGGTCTCTTCGCGTGGACCCCGTCTCGGTCCCTCACGCCCGTGCGGGCCAGAGGGTCGGGAATCGCGGACCACGAGGCATCGCGACGGTTGGGGGGATTGAGGGGGACGACTACTTGACAGGGCCGGAGCCCCGGGTCACCCTCCAATGACCCGAACCCGCCCGGACGGCGGCGCGTGCGCTCCACGACTCGACCCACTCATTCATCGGCGATTCTTCATGAATAAGCGTCTTGACGTTCGACCAGGTCCCCCGCGCCCCTCGCGCGGGACGTTCGGCCTGATACTGACGCTCGGCCTTCTTCTGGGATGGGCGGGGCACGCGCCTGGCCAGTCGGAACCGCCGCTGAAGGCGGGCGACGTCGGGCCCGCGGTGGAATCGCTTCAGCGGCGACTCAACGCGAAGCTCTCTCCCTCGCCAGGCCTGGACGTCGAC
This sequence comes from Isosphaeraceae bacterium, assembly GCA_050249155.1. GTDB lineage: Bacteria > Planctomycetota > Planctomycetia > Isosphaerales > Isosphaeraceae > JBFWRA01. Next base: position 1,179 of record JBFWRA010001022.1, read on the forward strand.
GGCGACTTCGGCGAGGCGACCGGCGCGGCCTTGCGGAAGTTCCAGGTGAGCCAGGGGCTCCCTCCCTCGGGCCTCCTGGACCCGAAAACCTCGAAGGCGCTGGGGAACGATCCCGGACCCGGCCCGGAGCCACCGCCACCCGACGAGGTCAATCGACGGCCGATCCAGAAGCAACCTCCCGACGCGATCGACGGCCCTCCGTTCGTGACGTCGAAAGCCTGGGCGATCGCCAACGGAAAAACCGGAGAGATCCTCTGGGGAGACGACGCCGATCAGCCTCTGGACATGGCCAGCACCACGAAGATCATGACCGCGATGGTCACGCTGCGGGTCGCCAGGGAAAAACCTGAACTGCTCGACGATTGGGTCACGTTCTCGGAACGAGCCGACAAGACGACCGGTTCGACCTCGGGGGTCCGCGCCGGCGAGCGCTTGCCGCTGCGCGAGCTGCTCTACGGTCTGCTGTTACCCTCCGGCAACGACGCCTCCGTCGCTCTGGGCGAACACGTCGGCCAGGTACTCGGCCCGGGCGCGGACGGTGATCCCCTGGTCCGGTTCGTCGCGGAGATGAACACGGAGGCCAGAGCCCTGGGACTGAGGGAGAGCCACTTCGCGAACACGCACGGCCTGACCGCCCCCGACCACAAGACCAGCGCCCGGGACCTCGCCACGCTGGCTCGAAAGGCGCTGGAAGACCCGATCTTCGCCGAGGTCGTCGCGACGCCGATTCGAGGAAGCACGCTCACCGACGCCGACGGCCATCGACGAAACGTCGTCTGGAAGAACACGAACCGCCTTCTGAACGTCGAGGGCTACGACGGCGTGAAGACCGGCACGACCTCCGCGGCGGGGAACTGTCTGGTGGCCAGCGGACGTCGCGGCGACGACCATCTGATCGTGGTCGTCCTCGGCAGCGCTTCGACCGACGGTCGTTACGCCGACGCCCGCAACCTCTTTCGTTGGGCCTGGCGACGCCGAGGCCACGACGTCCAGGATCGACCATGAACGAATCCGTGGATCAATGGCTCGCGCGCTCGCTGGACGACCACCGCCTGAGCAGGGCGGAGCGGAAGACCGTCGCCGCCCTTCTCGAGGATCGGACGGAAGGGATCGAACCGGCCGACCTGAGAACCAAGGCGATCGCGCTGGCCCGTGCGGCGGTCGCCGAACAGGCGGGCCCCGGGCTGGCCGGGGTGCTCGACTGGCTCGCGGACGTGATCAGGGCGACGGAACACGACGGAACGGCCGACCAGGACCGGAGGGGCGACCTCGCCGAGGTCCACTTCAGCCCGGGAGACGATTGCGTCGATCGCATCAAGTCGCTCTTGCGCGGCGCTCGGAGAACCGTGAATATTTGCGTCTTCACGATCACCGACGACCGGATTTCCGACGCGATCCTCGACGCCAGGGATCGAGGCGTCAGCGTCCGGATCGTCACCGACGACGACAAGTCCAGCGACTACGGTTCGGACGTCGAGCGATTGAGAAACGCGGGCATCCCGGTGCGCATCGATCGGTCGGAATATCACATGCATC
>JBFWRA010001023.1:0-2714 GCA_050249155.1 Isosphaeraceae bacterium
CCTGGGATTAGGCGGACTCGATCAACCCTTCGGTTGAGTGAGTCGGCCCAGGAACAGGAAGCTTCCGGTCGGCTCGTCGCGGATCAGGAAGAGGAACGGGTGGTCCGCCTTGAATTCGACGGGAACGACCGGGACCACCGCGGAGGCTCGCACCATGGCCACGGCGGTGGCCGCGGCGGCCTCCGTTCCCTTTTCATTGACGTCCACGAACGCCTTGTGGATCACTTCCGAGATCGAAAGGTCACGCTTGCCGTTCATCCCGGAGAAATCCGCCTTGCCGGGAACGAATGGGAGCGTCAGGCCCATCGACGTCAGCAGGTCCGACAGGCGAAGTTCCTCGGTCATCGTGAACTTGGGCATTTTCAAGGCGACCTGTGTGGGCTTCGCCTTGCCGATCCAGGTCGACAGGTTCGCCGCGTTGAACTCGGCCTCGAGTGCGGCGAGGCCGTCGATCGCTCGGGGCAGCAGGATCACCATGGACAGTTGGTTCCCCACGTAAGGCAGCTTGAGGAGCTGGAAGGAACCGCCGTCGTGGTGCTTGAACGAGTGCGACTGGTTCATCATCGGGGTGGTCACGTCGCGACCGTCGCGAGCGTGGAAGGTCCCGTGTTTCTCGGTCGCGTACTCGGTGAAGGGGTGCAGCCAGTCCCCCTTGAAGTAGATCGCGTTGGTCAGGATGAGCGAGGTATCCGGGCCGACGTCGGAGGAACCGAGCAGGTCCTTGATCTTGTCGTTGGTCTGTCGCTCGACCCAGGCGTTGATGGCGAGCCTGGAGGGTTCGGGGGCTCCCCGAAAATCGACCTCCTTGAGCCCCGCGCCGTAGTTCTCCCGGGTCGCTCGCAGGAATTCCTCCAGAAACGGCTCTCCCTGTTGACCCCAGAGCGCGTTGGCCGTGAGGAGCTGGTAGGGCCTGGGTTTCGGTTCCCCCGCGCCGTTGACGTGGTCGATCAGGGCGCGGAAGGCGGGGTGCAGCTCCGCCTGGGGAAGGTGGAACTGAAGCACTCTGGCCATCTGCTCGGCGGTTTCCCCTCTGGCTCCGGCGTAGGTCATCGCGAGGGCCGTCGAGAGGCTGTATGGAGAGAAGAACAGATTGCCCTCGCCCTTTCGCAGGTTCGCGTAAAGATCGACGGCCAGGAAGGTGTTCCCCCGCGTGACCTCGGCGGGAACCTCGACGGGTTGGACCGGTCCACGAGTCGATTGAATCAAGGAGGAACCACCTTTCGATCGTTCTTGGGGGCGGGAGGGGTTCTGGGCCCATGACGTGGCGGCCGACGTCGCCAGGGCGAGCGACAGCGCCAGAAACCTCGCGGTTCGTGACGATCCGACGACGAGACTCATGACAGGCTCCCTGTCCGTTGGGTTCGTTCGGGCTGGTTGGCGGGACGACCCCATTTTGAAGTGTCCTTCTTGGAGACGTGGATGGCAACGACTACCTTAGGGGAATTCCAACCCGAGGGAGCTTCGATTCGCCATGACCGACCCGAGGACCACGATCTCCGCCTTGAAGACCCTGGTTCGGGACTTCTCCAGGGAGCGCGACTGGGAACAGTTCCATCACCCGAAAGATCTGGCGCTGGCGCTGGTCTGCGAGGTCGGCGAGTTGCTGGAGCACTTCCGTTATCAGTCGAACGAGGAGATCAGGGCCGCGCTGGCGGGACCCGAGGTGCGCAAGGAGGTCGCGCATGAACTGGCGGACTGTCTCTGGCTGATCCTTCGACTGGCGGAGGTCTGCGAGGTGGACCTGGCCGCCTCGCTCCAGGAGAAGGTCGCGCTGGCGGCCCTGAAGTACCCGATCGATCGCGCGTACGGGCGATCGGACAAGTACACGAAGTACCAGGAAAGGCCGGCGTCGGAACCGACCGGCGACTGACGAGGCCCAGGGGAATCAGTCCCGCAGGGCGGGCAAGGGTGTCGCGAGGCTTTGTTTCGGGGCCATCACCGCGGGAGGGGGAAGGGGAGGGATTGGCTTCTTGCCGTCGCCACGCGTCGGCAGGGGAGAGGCCGCGAGGTCCGACTCGCCCGCCCGAATCACGGCCCCGGTCAGGTCGGCACCCTTCAGTTTCGCCCTGAGGATCGCGGCCCCCACGAGGTTGGCTTCGTTCAGCAGGGCCCCTTGCAGGTCGGCGTCGGTGAGGTCGGCCAGTGAGAGGTTTGCCCGGGAAAGGTCGGCCTTTCGAATTCGGGCCCCTTCGAGGTCGGCGTCCTGCAAGTCGGCGTCCTTGAGGATCGCCAGATCGAGAATCGCCTCGCGAAGGTCGGCCTTGCCGAGCTTGGCCCCTCGGAGATTCGCCCCGACGAGGTTGGCTCGTTTGAGGTTCGCTCCGCGAAGGTCGGCGTCGCGCAGGTCCGCCCCGTGGAGGTCGGCGTCGCGGAGGTAGGCGTTCACGAAGAACGCGCCGTAGGCGTCGGCGAACCGAAGGTCCCTGCCGCCGAGGTCCGCCCCTTTGACCAGCTCGATCTCCTTGCCGGTCCAGTTGGCGGGTCGGGTCGAAAGGTCGGTTTCATCCAGCGCCGCGAACGACCGGACGCCGAGAAGCGCCAGCGCCTTGGGAACCCAGACCCGAACGTCGGTGGGGTGGAGCTCGACCCGAGTCACGGAAACGCCGGATTTCAGAAGCCGGGAGTTCACCCCGTGGATCGCCCCGGCCGAGAGCGCGAACAGGACGGTCGAAACCACCAGCGCCACCGCCGTTGTGAACGCCTTGGTGTTCATC
>JBFWRA010001024.1:0-2712 GCA_050249155.1 Isosphaeraceae bacterium
GAAATCCATGGAGTCGAACCGCGACCGCAAGGCGCGAGGAAGCCGACTCCGCACGACCATGCGCACCTCGGCCTCATAGTGTTGAAGGACCCAGGTGATCGCCTCCTCGTCCCCCTTGCGCGCCTTGGCGAACAACTCGGAAAGGTTCGTTCCTTCCATTGACGCCTCCCCGGCCACACCCTCCCGTCGTTCGACGAGTTCGTGAGCCGACCGAACGCCCGGCACCGGTGCCACGTCCCCGGTCAACCTCGATCGGGAAACCTCGGCGACAGCTTGTCGCAACGTCCAAGTATAGCCAGGTCGCTCGTGACTGGAAAGATGGAAGGCTCCATTTCTTCCTTTTTATAGCCATTATTTCGAGCGATTCGCTGACTTTGAGACTAGATGAACGCTTGAAGGAGGGAGGTTGGGAAGAGAAAAGAAAGATCGTCCAAAAAAAACCGAAAAACATGCTCGATGAGCGGCGAGGATCTCAACCGGTGTCGTGAGAGACCCTCGAAGGACCCTGGTCGGGAGACCCCGGCCATCTCCGAAATGGGTCGGTGGAGAGTCGAGGGTGGCCACACCAAGGACCTTACGACACGGATCGCGGCGACGGGCGGAAAAAGCCGGGCGACTGGAAGTCGCGGGAAGCCCACACGGCGAGCAAGGAAGGCGTCGCGGTCAAGGGGAGCCTCCGATCATGACCTGTGCCCAGGCGAAGGACTGCGGTAGCTCGAATGTGCTGAACACTTATCTCCGTGAGATTCGCGACGAGGCGCTTCTCTCGGCGATGGAAGAGCGGGACCTCGCGGCGGCCATCGCTGGTGGCGACAAGGACGCCCGCGCCCGGATGATCCAGGCGAACCTTCGACTGGTGGTCAAGATCGCCCGCGAGTACCTCGGCCGAGGCCTGAGCCTGGACGACCTGATCGGTGAGGGAAACCTCGGCCTCATCAGGGCTTCCGAGGAATACGACCCCGCGTACGGGACCCGTTTCAGCACCTACGCGAGCTACTGGATCAAACAGGCCATTCGGCACGCGCTGATCAACACCACGGCCACCATTCGACTTCCCGCGCACATGGTCGGGCTGCTCACGAAGTGGCGACGGGCCGAGCGACAACTCACCAAGGAACTGGGCTGCGCGCCCACCGACGAACAGGTGGCCGTCGCTCTCGGACTGACCGACGCCCAGAAGATCCTCGTCGAGAAGGCGCGCCGCGCCAGGCACCTCCGCCTGGAAAGCGGCGGGGGCGAGGAAGGGGGTGCCTGGTCCCCGGACGAGTCGGCCGACGACAGCCACGAGACCCCGGACGCCTCGCTCGAGTCCGCCGACGAGCGGGCCGACCTGCTCCGAAGGCTCGACCGTCTCGACCCCCGCGAACGGGCCATCCTTTCGCTTCGGTTCGGCCTGACCGGCGAACACCCGATGACCTTGAAGGAAGTCGGCCGACGCCTGGGCGTCACCCGCGAGTGGGTCCGCAAGATCGAGATCCGGGCCGTGCGCAAGCTGGACGACACCGATCCCCTGGCCACGACCCCGGTCAAGACCCGCCCCGCTCAGGCGGCGAAGCGAGCCGGGGCCTCCTCCTCCCGGAAACTCGCCATCGCCAGCGCCTGACAGAGTTTCCCGCGGGATTCCCAAAATCAACCCGACGCTCCCCCGAGGCCCCCGCGGCGGACCCGACCGCCGCGGGGGCGTGCTCTCGTCGCGACTCGCGTACAATGACGCGACACGGTCGACCGTGAGAGGAACCCGGGGAAAAACGACATGGCGGCGGATCGGCGAGGGTTCCGGAAACACCCCTGGCTCATGGCGGGGGTGATCGGCCTGGTCGCCGGCCTCACCGCCGCGAGGGCCACCGACCTCGACGCCCCCCCCCGATTCGACGGCGCGGGTTATTCCGTGCTCGCCGACGCCCTGGCCCACGGCCAGGGTTACCGAGAGATCGACCATCCGGACGCCCCCAGGCACGGACACTTCCCCCCCGGCTACCCCACGGCGCTGGCGGGGATCTGGTCCCTGACGGGCCGTTCCGTGCGCGCCGCGCATCTCGCCTCGATCGCCTTCACCAGCGCCGCGGCGGTCGCGGCCTGGGCGTGGTTTCGGACCCTGTACGGCGATAAGGTGGCCACCTGGCTCGGACTGGCCGTGGCGATCAACTGGACCTGGCAGCGCAACGGCGGGTCGATCCAGTCGGAACCGCTCTACCTCCTTCTCGGCACGCTGACCCTGCTGGCCGCGACGGCCGCGGGGCGACGGGGAACGATCACCCCGGGCATCGGGCTGGGAGCGTCGCTGGCGGTCACCATTCTGACCCGGCACGTCGCCGGCTCGCTCGCACTGGCCGTCGGGCTCGACCTGATCCTGAAAAGGCGAACCGCCACCGCCATCGCGGCCGGGGTGACCTGCCTCGTCCTGGTCTCCCCCTGGGTGGCCTGGCTCGGCGCGGTCCGAGAGCACACCCAGGCGGAATTGCTCGTTCAGGGGGGACTCGTCGAACGGATCGCGGCGCAGGGGTGGTTCTACCTCCAGCGTCTGCCCGACCAACTCACCGGGCCCTTCGTGGAGGTCGCCACGGTCTTCCGAGGCCCCGGACCCATCGCCTCGCTGGCCAATGGTTGGGCCGTTCTGGCCAGTGGGCTGATCGTGGCGGGCTGGGTGGGAACTTTGCGATCCGCTCGTCGACGGCTCGCGGGACTCGTGCCGCTGATGACGCTCGGCTTGTT
>JBFWRA010001025.1:0-2709 GCA_050249155.1 Isosphaeraceae bacterium
CTCGTCGTCCCGGTCGCCTCGACGGGCGACGACTTCAAGGAGAACCGGTTCACCGCCTGGTGTTACCTCTCCGACGACGAGGGTCAGACCTGGCGCAGGTCGCGCACCGGCGTTCCCTACGCCAGGCGCGGGGCGATGGAGCCCGAGGTGGTCGAGCTTTCCGGCGGCACGCTGCTCATGCACTTCCGGACCCAGCTCGGACATATCGCGGTCAGCCGATCGTTTGACGGCGGCGAGACCTGGACCGAGGGCGCGTCGTGGGGCGTTCGGTCCCCCGAGGCCCCCGCCACGCTCCGCCGAATTCCCTCGACGGGCGACCTGCTCTTGATCTGGAACGACACGTACCGCGAAGGCGAGGGGCACGGAGGCAAGCGGACGCCCCTGACCGCGGCCATCTCCACCGACGAGGGACGCACGTGGTCGCACCGTCGCGATATCGAGACGAGCGAAAAACACACATACGCGTATACCAGCGTCTTGTTCGACAGAGGCCGGGCCCTGCTCTCCTATTACGTCCGCGACGAATCGAACGGCGAGATCTCGACCAGGTTCCGTTCCATCCCCATCGGCTGGTTCTATGACGCCCCGAAGGGACCATGAACGCGCCCACGACGTTCCCGATCCTGACGCTTCGCGGGAGATCCGACGGTCCTCACGTCCTGATCGTCGCGGGGGTTCACGGCGACGAGTTCGAGCCGATCTCCGCCGTCCGTCGATTGGCGGGCGCGCTTGAAGGCGAGGTTGGCGCGGGGCGGCTGACGCTGGTCCCCGTCGCGAACCTCTCGGCCTTCCGGCTCGGCGCCAGGGTGGGGGAAGACGGCCTGGATCTCGCGAGAACGTGCCCGGGACGCGCCGACGGATCGATCACCGAACGAGTCGCTCAGGAGTTATCCCGCCTGATCCAATCCTCCGACGCGCTGATCGATCTTCATAACGGGGGCCTCCGACTCTCGGTCACTCCCCTGGCCGGCTACATGCTCCACCCCGATTTCGAAATCCTGAACACACAGCGGAGGATGGCCAGGGCGTTTGGTCCGCCAATCGTCTGGGGAACCGACCCTGGCCTGGAAGGTCGGACCCTCTCCGTCGCCAGGGACGCCGGAGTGCCCGCCATCTATGTGGAATACCTCGGGGGCGGCGCGTTCAATCCCATCGCGAGAGACGCCCTGACGGCTGGTTGTCGAAGCGTCCTGGCGGATCTGGGAATCACCGACGAGGCCCCCCCGCCCCTCGGCTCCCCTCCGTTGATCATCGAGGACGATCGGCCGAATTCCGGGTTCATGCAGGTCCAGCATCCCTGCCCTCGCGACGGCTTCTTCGAGCCGCGGGCGCGGCTGGGCCAGCACGTCGCCGAGGGCGAACCGCTCGGCGTTCTCGACGATCCGACGGGTCAATCCTCGCTGGTCATTCGGGCCGAGCGGTCGGGGATCGTGCTGGCCTCGCGCGTCTTTCCCAGCGTCCTGGCGGGCGAATCGTTGGGCGTCGTCGCGGCACTGAGGACTCGCCAGGGCGTCGCCGACGTCGTACCCTTTCGCGATCGATCTCCAAGGTGAGCCGGTAAGGGACACTCATGCGACCGAGCAAGATCAAGGCGAAACTCCAGCGCGGCGAGCCCGTGCTCGTCACGGCCCTGGCGCTGGCCGACCCGAACCTCTTCGAAATGGCCAGCCTGATGGGGTTCGACGGCATCTGGATGGACCTGGAACACCACCCCATCAGCGTCGAGACCGCCGCGAACCTGACCAGGGCCGCGCGGGTCGGCGGCAGCGACGTCATGGCGCGCCCGGCCAAGGGGGAGTTCATGCGGCTGGGCAGGCTCCTGGAGGCGGGCGCTCACGGGATCATGTACCCTCGGTGCGACGACGCCGAGGAGGCCCGCGAACTCGTCGCCTGGTCGAAGTTCGCCCCGCTGGGTCGTCGGGGGCTCGATAGCGGCAACGTCGACAACCCGTTCTGCTTCACCCCCCTGGATCGATACGTCGGCGAGGCGAACGACCAGACGTTCCTGGTGGTCCAGATCGAGGACCCCGCCGCCCTGGACAACGTGGAGGAAATCGCGAAGGTCGAAGGGGTGGACGTGATCTTCTTCGGTCCTGGCGACTTCAGCCTGCTGTCGGGAATCCCCGGTCGGTTCGACCACCCGGAGCTCGACTCCGCGATTCGAAGAATCGCCACCGCGTCGGCCGCCGCCGGCAAGGCCTGGGGGATGCCCAGCCCATCTCCCGAGCGAACCAGGGAGTTGCTCGGACTCGGAGCGCGGTTTCTGGCCCACGGGGCCGACGTCCTGATGGTTCGCGACGGCCTGGCCGCGATTCGGAAGAACTTTGGACCACTCGGGTTCACCTTCGAGAGCGCTTACTGAATCCCTGGGACGAGCGACGCCCATGCGCGAGGTGCTGGTGATCGGTCTCGGCTCGATCGGCGAGCGGCACGTCCGCTGCTTCCAGAACACCGGCCGCGCCCTGGTCAGCGCGGTTGAGACCGACCCCGCGCGCCGCCAGGAGATCGCGAGCCGCCACTCACTGGCGAAGTCCTTCGGCGATCTCGACGAGGCCCTGAAGAATCCGCCCGACGCGGCCGTGGTGGCCACGCCCGCGCCCTCTCACGTTTCGATCGCCACGCGTCTCGTGGAGGCGGGCGTTCACGTTTTGATTGAGAAGCCGCTTGGCGTCGGGCTCGACGGGGTCGACGGGCTGCTCTCGGCCGTGT
>JBFWRA010001026.1:0-2708 GCA_050249155.1 Isosphaeraceae bacterium
CCCTGACAGGGGCGATTCTGGACGAATCGCTTCGATCGAACGCCAGGGCGATCCCGGGCCACGCTTCGCGTTGACCCGGGCCCCCACTTCTGGAAATCGGGAACTTATCGCTGGTCTGTTCCTTCCAAACCCGTCCTGACGTCCCTCAGAATCTCGTGGTCGACGCGGGAAGTCATGAGAATTGAAATCGTAAGGTCCGCGATCGCGGACCTTGCTGTGTTTCTCGGGAACCTCCGACTTCGAGCGTCGCGCATGGCTTTACAAGCCCAAAGGACCGGCCACCTCATCGCGATGGGCCTCCTGGCGCTGGCGGCCGGTTGCGGGCGAGTGAACCCCACGCTCGTCGAGCCCGGGCCGGTTTCGGCGACTCGCGCGACGGAAACGTCAGCGAACCTCGAAATCTTCACCGACGTCAGCCGGGCCGCGGGGATTCCCGACGACCCCGAGCCCTGGCCCGATGGAACTTACCGGTTGGTCGAGATGACCCGAGGGGGCGTCGCGCTCCTGGATTACGATAACGACGGCGACCTCGACGTCCTGGAGGTTCGCTCCGCTCCTCCGGGTCGGCCCGACGAGGGGCGCACCCCTCGGCTTTTCCAGCGGCGGTCCGACGGCGCGTTCGTGGACGTCAGCGCGCAAGCGGGACTGGACGAGCCCCTGGACGGCCAGGGGGTCGCGGTCGGCGACGTCGACGACGACGGCGATCTGGACGTTTATCTGACGACCTTTGGAGCGAACGTTTTTTATCGGAACGAGGGAAATGGCCGGTTCGTCAACGCGACCGCATCGGCCGGCTTCTCCGGAGAGCGTTTCAGCGTCTCGGCGGCGTTCACCGATTACGACGCTGACGGCGACCTGGACCTGTTCGTGGCGCATTACGTCGAGTTCGACCCCACCGTGCGCTGCCTGACGCGCGGTACGGTCGAGGAATACTGTGGACCGCAGATGTTCCAGCCGACGCTCGACACGCTCTATCGGAACGACGGGAAGGGCCGCTTCACGGACGTGAGCGCGGAGGCTGGGATCGACAAGCCGGGGCGCGGCCTGGGCGTCGCCTGTATGGATTTCACGGGGGACGGCCTGGTTGATATCCTCGTGGCCAACGACGGGGAGATGAACCATCTCTGGGTCAACCAGGGCCAGGGCCGGTTCCAGGACGAGGCGATCGCGCGGGGAGTGGCCGTCAACGGCGCGGGCGTGGCCGAGGCGAACATGGGAGTGGCCGTGGGCGACGTCGACGTCGACGGCTTGCTGGACCTCTTCGTGACCCACATGCAAGGCGAGACGAACATGCTCTGCGTGGCCTTGCCGGGGGGATTGTTCGTGGATCGGTCGGTCTCCAGCGGCCTTTCCGGCACCGACCTGCCCTACACTGGCTTCGGTTGCGTCTTCCTGGATTACGACAACGACGGCGACCTCGACCTGGCGATCGCCAACGGACGGGTCAGGGCCGGGCCGGTCGCCGACGGGGCGGACCGGGGCGCGTTCTGGAATCGCTACGCCGAACCCAACCAACTCTACGAGAACCAGGGCGACGGCCGCTTCGTCGAAGTCTTCGCGCGTTCCGGTAGCTTCGGCCGCCGCGCCGACGTGAGTCGAGGGCTCGCCGTGGGAGACCTCGACGGGGACGGCGACCTGGATCTCGTGGAAGGTCTCGTGGACGGACCGCCCCGGATTCACCGCAACGACCTGGCCACGGGAAACCACTGGCTCAGCGTTCGCGCGATGACCTCGAACCGAGACGCGATCGGCGCCGTGGCGTCCCTCTCCCTGGAAGGTCGGACGCTGATCCGGCCAATCCTCCCTGGTGGTAGCTACGTCAGCGGCCACGATCCCAGGGCCCACTTCGGACTGGGCCGGACCGCGCGGGTGGACGCCGTCGACGTGCGGTGGCCCGACGGCCGAACCGAGCGCTTCCCGGTCGATCGAATCGATCGCCAGTTGACGGTTCGTCAGGGGGAAGGATCGCGATGATGAACATGCCATTCTTTCAATGGATCATTGTTTCAATGGGTTTTCTCCTCGTCGCGGGCTGTGGATCGAAGACGCGCGCGCCGGAGGCTCAGGCTTCGGAGAAGTCCCCGGCCTGGTCGATTCCCGTCCCGGCCGATCTGGACCAGACCTCCGACCCCAGGGTCGTCGAGGCGGTCGAACAGGCGCGTCGGCGGGTCGAGGCCGAACCCGATTCTCCGTACGCCACGGCGCGATTGGGACACGTTTACATGGCCCATGGCTGGGAGCCCGAGGCGGCCCTCTGCTACCGACGCGCGACCCTCCTGGACCCCAACGATTTCCGTTGGTTCCACTATCTCGGAAAGAGCCTGCTGGAGGCCGATCCGGACGAATCCACCGAGGCGTTTCAACGGTGCATCGCGCTCAATCCGCGGTACGTCCCCGCGCTGCTCTTCCACGCCCGCGCGCTGAGGCGGGTCGGGAAGACCGACGAGGCCGAGCGGCGATTCTCGCAGGTGATCGAGATCAACCCCAATGACTCGCTGGCCCTCCAGGGGTTAGGGGAAATCGAGCTGGAGCGCGGGGAGCTCGAACCCGCGAAGAAACGTCTCTCGCGGGCGTTGACCCTCAATCCCGGTCAAAAAGGAGCGCATGTCGCGCTGGCCAGACTGTACATGACCCTGGGCGATCGAGAGTCCGCCGAGCGACACGCGGCGGAAGCGGCGAAACCTGGTGGCCAGACGCAAGTCATGGTG
>JBFWRA010001027.1:0-2708 GCA_050249155.1 Isosphaeraceae bacterium
GGTCCCCCCGAGTTCGTGGCGACGTTCCCGCCGATGGTGCAGGCGGTCTGGCTGGAAGGGTCGGGCGCGTAGTGAAACCCGGTTTCCGACAACGCCCGGGTCAACCAGACGTTGACCACCCCGGGCTCGACCACGGCGTAGCGGTCCCGCGTGTTGATCTCCAGGATGCGCTTCATCCGGGTCAGGCAGATCATGACCCCGCCGCCGACGGCCAGCGTTCCCCCGGCCAGGCTCGTCCCCGCGCCTCTTGGGACGAACGGCACGTCATGCTCCTTGCAGAGCCTGACGACGCGAACGACGTCTTCCGTGGAGGTGGGAAAGACGACGACGTCGGGGACGCTCTTCGCGATGACGTAGCCGTCGCACTCGTAGACGAGCCGCTCGTCTTTTCGGTGGATGACGTTTTCGACGCCGACGGCCTCGATCAGATCGTCGAGCAGTCGGCCAGGGGTGGTCTCTGAGGCGGTCGCCATGTCGGGAACGGGGTTCCAGCGTCGAGCGAGGAAAGAACGTCAGCGCGATCGATTGAGCCTATCATGATCGACGGCGCCTTGCCAGGAGATGCGTACGGAGGGGATGCCCGCGAAGCGAATCCGCGGGTTCCGCCGGCCAACCCGACTTGCCCGATCCGAAGATCTCGGGTACGTTTCCGCTCCCTCGCGAGTCGGGTCCGCGTGGCGACCGACCCTGGGCGCGGAGTCGCGCGCGGATCGTGGTCCCCCCGACGGGTCGCGAGTTGGAATCCGGGAAGGCGTCGGGACTTCCCCAGGGAGGCGGGCATGGATGCCGTCAGCCGGTTCGCCGCGGCGCAGGGTCATCTCACCCTCTCGCCGCCCACGTCCGCCATCCAGGGGCTTCGGGTGGCGCTGGTCCACGATTGGTTGACGGGTATGCGTGGCGGGGAGAAGTGCCTCGAGGTGCTCTGCCTGGCCTTTCCAGACGCCGAGCTGCATACGTTGATCCACCGCAAGGGGGCGTTGAGTCCGGCGATCGAGCGGATGACGATCCGGACCTCGCCACTTCAAAAGATCCCGGGCGTGACCCGGAATTATCGAAGGCTCTTGCCGCTGATGCCCGCGGCGGCCGCGACGTGGCGAACGGGGCCGGTCGACCTCGTGGTGAGCCTGAGTCACTGCGTGGCGAAGTCGGTCCGGGTGCCGGCTGGAGTTCCCCACGTCTGCTACTGCTTCACACCGATGCGGTACGCCTGGCAAGGCCGGGAGTCATACCTCGACGGCTGGTCCGACCGTCCCGTTCGTCGGGCGATGGCGCACGCGCTTCTGGAGCGAATGAGGCGATGGGACCGCGCCTCGGCCTCTGGCGTTTCCCACTTCGTGGCCATTTCGGAAACGGTCCGAGAGCGGATCGCCCGCTGTTATGGTCGAGACAGCAAGGTGATCCAGCCGCCGGTGGATACGGAGTTTTACCGACCCGACCCGACGATCGACCGGTCCAGCGGACCATATCTTGTCGTTTCCGCCCTGGTACCCTACAAGAAGCTGGAGCACGCGATCCTGGCCTGTTCCGTCGCGGGCCGCCGGCTCGTCGTGATCGGCGAGGGAACGGAGCGGGAACGGCTCCAGGCCCTGGCGGGTCCGACGGTGACGTTCCTGGGCTGGCAGACCGACGAGGTGATCCGAGACCACTACCGGCGCTGCAAGGCGCTGCTGTTCCCCGGTGAGGAGGATTTCGGGATCGTTCCCGTGGAGGCGATGGCCTGCGGGGCCCCGGTGATCGCGCTGGGGCGTGGGGGAGTGACGGAAACGATCGACCGACTCTCCGGACGGACGTATCCGTACGCGGGGGCCGGACCGCTTCGAAACGCGATGCTGCGCTGGGAGGCCGAGGGCTGCCCTCACGACCCCGCGCACGCTCGGCGCCGCGCCGAGGCGTTCGCCGTACCCGTTTTCCGTGAGCGACTTCTCGGCTACCTTTCCACGGTGGTTTCTGGCCGTGACGGGGATCGCGTGCCACCGGCTCCGCACCTCCCCCTTTGAATCCGGCGCGCCCGCCCCGTAGGATGTCGGCACTTTCGTAGCGAACGTCCCGATAGCAATCAAAGCGGGTGGCGCGCATGAGCGAACTTGAGAACGACGACCCGTACGCGCTACCCCAGGAAGCGGTTCAGGAGCCTCCGCAATCGCTGGGTCGGGCGCTTCGACAGATCGGCCCAGGATTGATCCTGGCCGCGTCGATCGTCGGAACCGGCGAGCTGATCAATACCACGAGCCTGGGCGCTCAGGCTGGATTCACTCTGATCTGGCTGATCCTGCTGAGCTGCGTGATCAAGGTGTTCGTGCAGGTCGAGCTTGGCCGCTACGCGATCACCCATGGCAAGACGTCGCTGGCGGCGTTCGATTCGTTGCCCGGTCCCCGGATGGGAGCGTCCTGGCTGTGCTGGTGCTGGCTGGTGATGTGTCTGGCCACGCAGGCCCAGATCGCCGCGATGGAAGGGACCGTCGGGCAGGCCGCGCACATGGCCTTCCCTGGCGCGACCGAGGCGATGACCCAGTGGGTCGGACAGGTCTCACCCTCCTGGTCCACCTTCCTGGAAACGCGCGAGGAGTACATCTGGGCCACGTTGACCACCGTGGCGGCGATCCTGCTCCTGCTTTCCGGTGGTTACAAGAGACTCGAACACATCACCACCTTTTTGATCGCGGCGGTGACGCTGTTCACGGTCGTGAGCGTGGCCATCCTGCAATGGA
>JBFWRA010001028.1:0-2696 GCA_050249155.1 Isosphaeraceae bacterium
GATCTCGCTGTAGGCCGCCCCGGTGTGTTTGCGAGCCAGGTACATCGCCAGCATTCTCGGGAACGTCACGGCCCTGGCTCGGCCTTCCGACTTTAGCACGTCGGCGTCGACCTGGAACAGCGCGCAGACGGCCCGTTCGACGTCGCGCAGGGCGACCGCCGCGGCGGTGTGGCGGATCGTGTCCCGCAGCGCGGCCTTGGCCAGGTTCAGGTCCAGCCGTTTGCCCGTCAGCGCGGCGTGGGCGATCAGGCTATGCAGCGCCCCTTCCAACTCGCGAACGCTCGCCCGAAGGTGCTCGGCGACGTAGGAGACCACCGCCTCGGGAACGTCCACGCCACGCGCCGCGGCCTTGGATCGGAGGATCGCTTTTCGCGTGGCCGGGTCGGGGGCGTCGATCTTCACGACCATCCCGCCGAGGAACCGGGTGGCCAGCTCGTCGGTGAGCCTGGCGATCAGCCGCGGGTGCTGGTCGGCCGAGAGGACGACCGGAACCCCCTCGGCCACCAGGACGTTGAACGTGTGGAGAAACTCGTTCTGGGTCGACCGCTTGGCCGCGAGGAAGTGGACGTCGTCGACGATCAGGGCCTCGGCCCCTCGGAACCTCGCGCGGAACGCGGGGAGCGTGCCGTTGCGGAGCGCGTCGAGGAACCCGTTGGTGAACGCCTCGGCCGTGATCTGGACGACCCGAAGGCCCGGCCGCGACGTCCGAAGCGCGTGCGCCACCCCTTCGAGCAGGTGGGTCTTGCCCAGGCCGACCCCGCCGTGGATCACCAGCGGATTGAACGACCCGCCGAACGACCGCGCCAGGTCGGTCGCCGCGGCGTGGGCGAGCCGGTTGCCCGCGCCGGTGACGAAGTCTTCCAGCCGAAGCGCCGGCCGACTCGCGGAGGGTCGCGCGGCGGCCTGGGGCCTGGGCCGATCGGAAGGAGGGAGCGGGACCGGTCGCACCTGGGGCGGGGGGGCTTCCGGGTGGATCGGCACCTTGATCTTGGGACTCTGGCGGGGCCCCGGTCCCGACGGCTCGACGACCGGCTCGCCCTGGGGCTCGCACTCGGCGTTCACACGGAAGGTCAACCGCAGGGGACGACCGGCCACCGCCTCGGCCGCCTCGGTGAGGTTCCTCGCGAAATGCCCCTCGATCCACTCGCGGAAGAAGGCGTTGGGGACGCCGACCTCCAGCGCGTCGCCATCGACGCCGAGCTTCACCCCCTCGCCGAACCAGAGCCCGAATCGAGCGCCGCCGATCCGTTCGGCGAGCACCTCGCGGAGCCTGGCCTCGACCCCCGTTCCCCCCGCCGGCGTCAGTGCAACCGCCATGCCCCATGCCCCTTCGCGTCGTCGGTCGCCGACCGAACGTCACAGGGCTCCGCCCGCGTCGAACCGTCGCTTCGTGAAGTTCCGAGAGTGATCCGTGGAGATATGCGCTGGAAACGGGACGTTGTCAAAACCCACGGGAGAGGTCGAGCCTGCTCGGCGATCGGGTCGCGCCGACGTTGCGGGACGCGCGGCGTCTCGGGGGCGAAGTCTCGTCCGCCTCGTCCCCGGAGCCTCCTTGAACGGGCGCGACGCGCCCCCGACAATTGGCCCCAGGACGTGCCGAAACCTCCCGACTCTCCCGATCGGAGCGAACGACCGTGACCCACGCCAAGCCTTCCCGCCGGAGCGCCCTCGGACTCGCCGCGGTGGTCGCCCTGACCCTGGCCGCGCCCGCGCCGCGCGCCGAGGATCCGCCGAAGTCTCAAGAGGGCTGGATCAGCCTGTTCAACGGCAAGGACCTGACCGGCTGGACCCCGAAGATCCGATACCACGCCGCGGGCGAGGACCCGTACGACACGTTCCGGGTCGAGGACGGCGTGCTCAAGGTCTCGTACGACAAGTACCCGAAGTTCGACGATAAGTTCGGACATCTATTCAGCAAGAACAAGTATTCGCGTTATCGCCTGCGAATCGAGTACCGGTTCGTGGGTGAGCAATGCCCTGGCGGTCCCGGCTGGGCCTTGCGCAACAGCGGGGTGATGGTCCACAGCCAGTCGGTCGAGAGCATGGGCAAGGACCAGGACTTCCCCGTGTCGATCGAGGTTCAGTTCCTCGGCGGAGCCGAGCGCGGCGAGCGCCCCACGGGAAGCCTCTGCACGCCTGGGACGCACGTCGTGATGGACGGCAAGCTGATCAAGACGCACTGCATCACGTCGACGTCGAAAACCTACCGAGGGGACGTCTGGGTGACCGCCGAGGCCGAGGTCCACGGAGACGGCAAGATCACCCACTTCATCAACGGAGAGCCCGTGATCACCTATGAAAAACCCCAGCTCGACGACTCCTCGCCCGACTCCCGGGAACTCCTGAGACAGGGGGCCGAGAAGATGGTCCGCGAGGGCTACCTCGCCCTGCAAGCCGAGAGCCACCCGATCGAGTTCCGCAAGGTGGAGATCCTGCCGCTGGACGAATGAGGGGGCTCGGAAAAGGGGACGGAGAATGGATCGGTTGCGTCCTGGGATTATGGAACGGCCATCCCAGGAGCCCCTTCGGGGCTTGATGGCCATGCTCCCGAGGCATCCTTTCAACAATCCTGGGACGTCACTGGTCGTTGGAAGTGTCAAAATTCGGCGCTATTACGACAATGAAAATCAAAGAGACAAGAATAACTGTTTTGAATGCCATGCTGATCGTGGCGCTGGCCGCCTTGACGATCGGAG
>JBFWRA010001029.1:0-2693 GCA_050249155.1 Isosphaeraceae bacterium
GACGCCCTGGCCAGGGCGCTCGGCGTTCCCGACTCGGCGCCGTCGCTGGCCGCTCGGGAGATCGCCGCGGCGTGCGTCCTGGTCGCGGCGTTGTCCTCGGGGGCCCTGACCACGACGGTGCTCGCCGTGAAATTCGGCGAGCTTCTGGGCTGGTGGGGCTGAACGTCCTGGTCAGGGCTCGCGCCCAGCCTGGGATTCGTGCAGCGCCTCGTGCGCCGCGTCATCGATCGGACGAGTGTCGCGTCCCTTGCGCACCGAGAGTTCGATTCGGCTGAGGTACTTCACGTTGGCGCAGTCGTCCAGCTCCGTGGTGTGACAGGCCGAAGGATCGCGGATCAGGAATCGGATCGGCCCGCCGTTCTCGACGGCCAGACCGGAGTCGCCGTTGCGATAGACCACGATCCCCTCGGCCCGGATCTCCCGCAAGGGCACCGAGACGTGGAAGTCGTCGCGCTCGGCGTGCAACGTGAGGTAATTGGCCTCGGGAAGTGGTCGGACTCGCGACAGGATCGCCTCCAGCGTGACTCCGTCGCCCGGACGCTTGGCATGAAATCGCGTGACGTCGACGATCTGGCATTCCTGGGGAAAGGCCAGGAGGTCCTCGAAGGTCAACGCGAGGGGCGTTTC
This sequence comes from Isosphaeraceae bacterium, assembly GCA_050249155.1. Lineage (GTDB taxonomy): Bacteria > Planctomycetota > Planctomycetia > Isosphaerales > Isosphaeraceae > JBFWRA01. The sequence goes on from JBFWRA010001029.1 coordinate 628, forward strand.
GACCGCTCCATCCACGTGCAAGACGACAGGGTGACTCATCGATCTCGACCCTCGGAGTCGAATGGTCTCCAAGCCCCCCTCGGTTCAATCCTCGGCGGGTTCTCGGACGTTGAATTCCAGCTTCCATCGGCGCGCATCCCGGGTGCTCTCGCACCAAAGTTCCAGCGTGCCGACCTCGTTGAGGTGCGAATGCAGGTGGACCGGTACGGTCTCATCGGGAGAGCCCTCCTCCGCTCCAAGGGCCGTCCGCAGAGGGGCGAGGGCTTCAAGCTCCTCGGCTCCCCAGCGGTCCAGGACCACACCGACGACGTCGTCTCGTCGGGTCGTGGAGCAAAGGAAGCGAAACTCGGTCGGTTCACCCACGACCAGACCGAACTCGGGGCCTGGCACGTCGGTCTCGGTCCCTTCCTCCATGCCCATGGGCACGACGCAGAGGGCCTTCAAGGGCGGGGCGACACCTGGCACCGCGGGAGCGGAGGACTCGATTCCCACATAATAGGATCGCGCGGCCCCACCACGGATACGGACCCCCTTGCCCCGGCGAACCTGGCCGTAATAGGCCGCGCCCCGGGCCACGGCGAGGTCGGGCTCGCGCGTCTCCAGCGCTGGAACGGGGGACCCGCTCCAATCCGAAAGCACTTCGAGCACCCGCGACCTAAGATCGGCCGCCTTGAACACTCCCCCGTTGAACAGCACCGCAGAAGGCGTGATCAGCGAACCGCCGGTGTGCAGCGAGCCGGCTTGCTGGCCGAGGAAGCGGGCCAGGTGGCGGGTCACGGCCGGGTCCGCCGCGTAAGGTAGTCCGATCTCCGTCAAACCGACGCGACGACCCCGCGCGGGAAGGTCGGTCGGAGCGATCTTGGGAAGAAATCCGTCCAGGAGGACGGCGCTGAGCGTCGCCCGGCTCAGTTCGGACTTGAGCGAACCGCCGATGACCTTCGAGCCCCTTCCCAGGACCGCCACCGGGACCGCGCTCTTCTTGGGGTCGGAGAAGAGGGCCTCCTTGGCGTTGCGGCAGGCGTAGCTCAACGCGACTCGTTGCGTGACGTCGAGTCCGTTTATTCCGCCGGGCAGGGTCGCCGCGACGGCGTGGGCCAGCGCCAGGTCCATGTTGTCACCGCCGAGGAGGATGTGCTCGCCCACGGCCTGCCGGGTCAGGACGAGGTCTCCTCCCTGCTCACTCACGGCGATCAACGTGAAGTCGGTCGTGCCTCCTCCCACGTCACATACCAGCAACAGGTCGCCCACGCCAACCCGCTTTCGCCAACCGTCCCCCTCCGCGTCGAGCCAGGCGTAGAACGCGGCCTGGGGTTCCTCGAGGAGGGTGACGTTCTCCAGACCCGCCGCGCGGGCGGCCTCGACGGTCAGTTCTCGGGCCACGGCGTCGAACGAGGCGGGAACTGTGAGAAGCACCTCCTGAGATTCCAGTCGATCGGCGGCCACCTTGCCGGCGACGTTTTGGTTCCAGGTCTCGCGGAGGTGCGATAGATACGCGGTCGACGCCTCGACGGGAGAGACCTTCGATACCTCGGGAGCCGCGCCCCAGGGAAGGATCGCGCCGCGACGATCCACTCCGTCGTGTGAGAGCCAACTCTTGGCCGAGGCCACGAGTCTGCCGGGGACCTTGGACCCGTGCTCGCGCGCGAATCCACCGACGACCTGGTCCTTCGGGGATTTCCAGGGGAGGTCCGTCGAGCCCGCCGCGAACTCTTTCTCGGCCGGCAAATAGAGGAACGAGGGAAGGACCGGCCGTTCCGCGACGTCACCCAAACCGACGAGTTGAGGGATCGCCAGGGCCCGGATGGGACCGGCGCTCTCGGGCGTGGTTTCGCTCGTATCGGCGTAGGCCAGGGCGCAATTCGTGGTACCCAGGTCGATCCCGACGACGTAGCGGGACTTCGACGCTTCTCCCGACGTCGGCTCGCGGTCTGTCTTGCTCAAGGGATCTCGACCTCTGCCGGAGAGAGGATCGCCGACTCGTCCTTCGAGGCGGGAAGAGCGGGCAGTTGCACGGTTCTGGCGCGCCAGCCGTGATGTTTGAGAACGCCCTGAAACGGCGGCGAACC
>JBFWRA010001030.1:0-2693 GCA_050249155.1 Isosphaeraceae bacterium
CGGCTTCAGTCGCTCCGCTCGGATGAGCTGGTTGGACCGCCGGGTGCGGTTCATGTGGAATCTCAGGCGGACGACCCGTCGGACTCCCACCCGCCCGAGGACGCTTCCGAGATCGCCACGACGACCGCGGAACCCGACGACGAGATGGAACGATACTCCCGGATCGCTCCGGCCTGGAATCCCGAGCACGTCGATCCCGCCGCGGAGGACCGCGCGTCGAAGCTCTTCGGCGAGACACCCGGCGGGCACGATCGGTACACACCCGATCCCCACGCCACCGCGGTCTCCCAGATCTATGACGACTACGAGCATTCCTTACCGGACGACCCCGACGTGATCGAGGAACACTCGACGCGGGACGATTCCCAGCACTCATGGACCGTCGCCGAACGGCACGATCACAGCGCGATCGAGGACCGTTCTCCACGCGACCATTCCCAACCACCCTGGGACGACACCGAGTCCACCGACGACGAGGAACGGTCAGCGGAGTTCGCGGCGCTCGATCAGGCGTCCGAGGAATGGGCTGAGCCCGTCGAGGAATGGAAAGCCGCGGAGGAATGGGTTGAGGATGGCGATCCAACCGAACTCGCTCGCGCCAGGGACGAACCCATCGCCCCCTCGCCCGAGGAGGGCGAGCCTTGTTCGAGTGGACTTGAGTGCGAGGAAGAACCCCTTTTGAACGCCGAGGCTCATGCTACGCTGGAGTCGTCGGCGGACCTGGACGATCACAGGGACGATCACGAGGATGAGGCGAGACCCACTGGACCCCCACCGACTCCGCTCGATCACGAGCCAGAACCCGCCGCGCCCGTCGCGATCGGGCGCGTCACGGCGATGGAATCGGAGTCGCAGGCGAGGAGTGCATCGATGAGTCAGAGCGGCACCATGCTTTCCCAGGAGCTCGCCGAATTGTCGGACCGGTTCTCGGAACTGGGCGAGCGACTTCTGGCGGCGGCCCGTCAGCTCCATTCCCCGGGCCTGCCACCCTCCGACGAACTCCTGGACGGCCTGGCCTCTTGCCGTCAAGAATTCCTCGACCTGCGCGACCGATCCTTCGGGCTGGCGGGTTCGATCCCGATCGCCTGTCCGTTGCCCGAGGAGGTCGAGAGTCTTGAGGACCTGAACGGCTTGCTCGAGCGGGTCTCCGAGGCGGAGAGCCGTCAATCGAAGTTGGAGGAGCATCGACGCGACTCGCTGCTGGTGATCGATCGTTTCCTGCTCATTTCCCACGCGAGCACGCCGGACTTCGCCCCGCTGGCCGAGTGCCACGAGAAGGCGCGCGCGTTGCGACGAGCGATCGGCGACAGCGATTGGTCCTCATTGCCCGAGGAGGTCGAAAGCCTGGCGTCCGGCGAGCACCCCTACGCTTGCCTGGTGGGCCTGATCTCCGATCGCGACGAGCTGGACGACGAGGAATGGGCCCGACTGCACGAGACGGTCGGTCAGCACCTTGGGAAGTCCCTCGCCGCCGCCGCCGCCCGCGCCAAGCTGGTGATGCGCGCCGCGCCCGAGGGCTCGGCCACCTCTTCCGAGGTGGCCTACGCGGAGGGCCGTTGAGTCGTCGCGAAGCGAACTCGGTGAGGATCGATCGCGGTCGTTGAGATCCCGTCCCAGGGATCTCACCACGCCCCGCCACCAATCGCGGAAGGCTGGGGGTCGCCCAGATGCGCCCGTGCGTTCGTCGTGTTCGAATCGCAGACTCGACGTGTCACTGATCGGTTTCAGCATGGGGTTCGCGAGCCCGAGCCCTCCTTGATTCGTGATGCGTATGACACGTCGAGAGAACTCCCTGTCACGCCTCCTGGTCGCGCTGGGGCTGGCCGTCCTCGCGTCCTTCGGGTCGGCCCGACGCGTGAGGTCGGACGAAATCCGTCGCGCCGACGTCGAAGGGTCCGAGGCCGCTCTCGCGCGCCGCGCGTGGGCCGCTCATAACCGGATTCGCGAGGAGGCCGACCTTCCCCCCCTCACCCGAAACCCAAGGTTGGACGCCGCCGCCCGGGCGCACGCCCAGGACATGGCCGCTCGTCGCGAAATGACCCATGAGGGAGCCGACGGCTCGGTCGCCGCGGAGCGGATCGATCGACAGGGCTACCCCTTTCGAAACGCCGGCGAGAACGTCGCCAGGGGTCAGCGTTCCGTCGAGCAGGTCATGGACGGCTGGATGAACAGCCCGGGGCATCGGAAGAACATCCTGGGAAAGTATTCCGAGATCGGTCTGGCCGTGGTCCACGATGACGAGGGCACCCCTTACTGGTGCGTCAATTTCGCCACGCCCTGGCCCCGAACGAATCCCAGGGACGCCCCTCAGGCGGTCCTCGCCGCTCTCAACCGGGAGCGGCTGCGCCATGACCTCCCTCCCCTGCGGATCGACCCCCGCCTCAATCACCTCGCCTCCCGCCGCGCCGAGTCGCTTGTGCGACAAAAGCCGACCGAGGACACGCCCGGTCGCCGTGAGGCGTTCGAAGAGGATCTACGGAGCGTCGGGTACCGATACAAGGCGATGACCGAACTGGCCGCTGGCGGCCAGCCCGACCCCAGGGCGTTCGTGAAGTCGATCGTCGCCCAACCCGCCCAGCGTGAGACGATCCTGGGCCCCTATCAGGACGCTGGCGTCGGTATCGCCACGGGAGAGCATGGCACGCCGTACTGGAGCCTGATCCTGGGCTCACCCCTGGATTGACCCGTCGGGC
>JBFWRA010001031.1:0-2688 GCA_050249155.1 Isosphaeraceae bacterium
AGTCCGTGGCGATCAGCGAGGAGTCTCTCAACGGACGCCGCTTTTTCCAGAGGGTCGGCCTCCCGTCGGGGCCACTCAACCCATCGACTGACCGTACGAAACCGAAGCGTCACGCGGCACCCGCCGGGTCGCAAGGAACGACCATGAAAAATTTCGGACCGAAATTCGCCCTGATTCTCGCGACGACCCTCGCTGGTCTGCTGGCGCTGTACCCCCCTCAAGAAAAGCTCAAGCTGGGCATCGACCTCTCGGGGGGCACGATCCTGGTTTACGAGGTGATGAAGGAGAACCTCGGAAGCAGCTTCAGCATGGACGAGCTGATCGGCGCGCTCAAGAAACGGATCGACCCGCAAGGAGTCCGCGAGATCCCGATTCGTAAGATCGGGGGGAACCGAATCGAGATCATCCTCCCCGAGGCGAGCGCCGAGGAGGTCGAGAACGTCAAGCGGAGCCTGACCGACGTCGGGGCCCTGGAGTTTCGCATCCTCGCCAACCGCAAGCACGACGAGAAGGCGATCGACCGGGCGATGGGCCCCTCGGGGCTCTCCAAACCCCCGTCGCGGTACATGTGGGCCAGGCTGGGTGAGGTCTCCACAGGCAAGGACCCCGCCTTCACCGCCACGACCCTGACCGACGTCGCCCAGGACTGGAAGAAGGACGTCTACGCCGGCAGCACGGTTCTCATCACCGGCAAGAACGCGGCGGGAACCGAGGAAACGCTCGAAGCCCTCGTGCAACGAAACACCGCCAACACCCTCACCCTCGCCGAGCCCCACGGGCTCAAGTCGATCAGCTCGTACCGCGTCGAGTACAACCCGAGCGGCCTCCGAGGCGGCGACCCCGCCAACCCCCGACCGACCGACTTGATCGTCCGCGAGGAAAAGGTCTCCCCGGGCAAGTCCGAACTCTGGATTCTCTGCGTGAAGGACCGACAGGACGTGACTGGGAAATACCTGTCACGCGTCTACGCGACCAGCGACGAGCACCTTCAACCGGCGGTCGGGTTCACGTTCAACCGGCAAGGGGCCAGGCGGTTCGGCACCCTGACCCGCGAGCACCTGCCCGACGCCGACGATTTTCGCTACCAACTCGCGATCATCCTGGATCACGTCGTGACGTCCGCGCCTTCGATCAACTCGGAGATCCGCGACTCCGGAATCATCGAGGGGGGAGGATCGGGATTCAAGGCCAAGGAGGTCGACCATCTCATCACGATCCTTCAAGGGGGTAGCCTGCCCGCGAGCGTGAACCCGAACCCGCTCCAGGAGGAGAAGGTCGGGCCGACCCTCGGCGAGGACACGATCGCCAAGGGGGTCCGCGCGATCGCGTTCTCGATGTTGGTCGTGCCGATCTTCATGATCGTCTACTATCGGTTCGCCGGGATCGTGGCCGTTCTGGCGCTGCTGCTGAACATGATCCTGCTCATCGGCTCGATGGCGTTCATCCAGACGACCTTCTCGTTGCCGGGCCTGGCCGGTCTGGCGCTGACGATCGGGATGGCGGTCGACGCCAACGTGCTGGTCTTCGAACGCATGAGGGAGGAGAAGGAACGCGGGGCCGCGCTCTCCCAGCAGATTCGCAACGGGTTCAACCGCGCCTGGGTCACGATCTTCGACTCGCACGTGACCCTCTTGCTCTCGGCGCTGGTGCTCTACTTCGTCGGGACCGAGGAGGTGAAGGGGTTCGCCCTCACGATGATCATCGGGATGGCCTGGAACCTCTTCACCGCCGTCTTCGCGTCGCGGGTCATCTTCGAGTACTGCTACTCCCGAGGGTGGCTCAAGAACCTGTCGATGATCAAGATGCTCGACAAGCCGAACTTCAACTTCGTCGGGCGTCGCCACGCCTGCATGGCGGCCTCGCTGGTGCTCATCCTGCTGGGCCTGGCCGCGACGTTCGCCCGGGGCCGGGGGATCTACAACATCGACTTCACCGGCGGCACGCTCCTGACGATCCGCCTGGACGAGAACGACCCCCAAATCGCTTCCCTGAACGCCTCGCAACGCGCGGCCTTCGTTCGGGACAAGGCCAGCGTCCTGCCCGCGGTGACCGTCGAGAGCCTGATGGTCGGCACCGACCAGACCCTCCGCCGGTTCAACATCCGAACGACCGCCGAGAAGATCGACGAGGTCAAGCAGGTCATCCTGAAGGAATTCGGACCAAGTCTCGAACGCGTTCAGATGACCTTCGGCGAGGCGTCTCCGATCACGGCGGACGCGAGCAAGCCCGGGGCCGTGGAACGGTTCGTCGGAGGTCGTCAATACACGCTGTCGTTCAACGCCAACACGTTCAACAGCTCGCAGCCCCCCGCGCAGGTCGTCGCCAGCGAGTTCGCCAAGGGGCTTGAACAGGCCAAGATCGACAACCCGACGTCGCGGTTCGAAGTCGTCGCCCCACCGGGTTCGGCCACGACCGCGGGCCCGATCAGCCTGACGCTCAAGACCGACCTGGAGCCCGAGATCGCGGAGGCTCAGCTCAAGGCGCTCGGCACAGCCCTGGCCGACAACACCGACCTCCTGTTCGAACGCGTCACCAACTTTGGCAGCACGGTCGCTGGCGAGACCCGGACCAAGGCCCTCATCGCCATGGTCGCGAGCTGGCTGATCATCATCGCGTATCTGTGGTGGCGATTCCGGTCGTTGACTTACGGCCTGGCCGCGGTCCTGGCGGTGGTCCACGACGTGCTCG
>JBFWRA010001032.1:0-2685 GCA_050249155.1 Isosphaeraceae bacterium
ATGTCGTCGAGCTTCAGGCCGCTCAGCGTGTCGCGAAGGCGTTGGGGGTCGCCCGACACATTCAGCAGGAGGTCGATCTTCGCGCCTTTGGGGGAAGCGCCCTGACCGCCAACCTCCCCATACCGAAGGATCGCGACGAACAGACCATCGCGATCGGCATCCCCGTGACCTACGTTCCCGCCCGGAATACCATTTTTCTCGCGCTGGCCCTGGCCCTGGCCGAATCCATCGGCGCGTTCGACCTGTTCCTCGGTGTGAACTGCGTGGATTACTCAGGATACCCCGATTGCCGTCCCGAGTTTCTCAGCGCCTTCGAGGTGATGGCCAATCTGGCGACCAAGGCGGGGGTCGAGGGCTCAGGCACGTATCGCATCCACGCACCCCTGATCGCGCTGACCAAGGACGCGATTATCGCGCGTGGGCTGGTCCTGGGGGTCGACTATGGGTTGACCCATAGCTGTTACGACCCGACGCCCGAGGGACTGGCGTGCGGGCGTTGCGACTCCTGCGCGATTCGTCTGGCGGCGTTCGCGAAGCTGGGAGTCAAGGACCCGGCGGGCTACGCCGGGTCATGACATGACGCGACCGCCTGGCGAGGATCGATCCGACACGACGGTCGCCTCGGCTCACCTCACCAGTAGACCCACTCGAACGGGGGCTCGGCGAGTTCGATCTCTTTCTCGTTGAGGTTCCGGTTGTCGCCTCGACGGATCAGATCGATCCGGAGCGTCTTGTGCCTCACCCTGGGCTTGCCGCCGTCGGTGGCGGGGACCTCGACGTAGCCGTCGGAAAGGCCACGGACGTAGATGCTCATTCGGTCGGCGTCGGGATCGACGCCGTCCCAGATGGCCACGCCAAAAACGGCGTCATCCACACCTTCCTTGGTACTGGGGGGAATCACGCCGGCGATTTCGACGGCACCGAGCAAGGGGATCGTCGGATCCTCCCGCGCCTGGATGATCTTGACCGCCTTGGGGATCACCGCCTCTTCGTAGCGCTTGCCCGTGTCGGTCAGCAGGATGAATTGCGGAACCAGGTCCCGAGGTTCGCCAGTCCGATTCACCACGCGGTAAGGAAGGTAATGGACCTGTCGACGGCCCTTGCCCGGCACCTCGACGGAGATCATCCGCAGCGGCTTGAAGGCGAAGTTCAGGACCCAAATCCCTTCCTTATCCCTGGGAAGGAGCGAGGCGTCCACGGACTTGACGTTGAAGGCGGGGGCGTCGCTCCGAACCGGGACCGTGGTCAACGGGGGCAGGAGGTTGACCTTCTCCAGTGGAGGAGGCCCTGGCAACGCCCCGTCCGGGGAGGCATCGGCCGGCGGGTCCTGACCGAACGCCATCGCAGGGACCACGGACGTGGCGATCACCTGGGAAACGGCCCACTTCCCAAAGGTTCTTCTGCGCACGAGTCACACCCCCAGCGTCGGTGGATCGGAGACGGGCGACGGCCGATGGGCCGTCGATCGATCGGAAAAACGCGTCGGCGTCAGAAAAGAAGAGGATGGCTCCCAGGTGTCGGTTGAATTTAACCGTCGAATCGCACGGGAGTCAAGCGGAGCTTTGGCATCCCTGGAAGTCTAGGCGATCAGGGATTGATAGGTCGACTTTCCCGACCAGCGATGTGGGCCGTCGGGAGGATTTGGGTTCGGGTTGAATCTCCTGGCCTGGTTCCTACAATGTGGTTATGGCGTGACGGGTCGAAAGGAATCCGTCCGGACCTCCCAAGGAGCAAGGAACATCGGATGTCCCACAGGTCAGGACGCCTCGTTCGGGGGGCCCTCCTCAGCCTCTTGATTCTTCCCTCCGCGGGATGGTCGGGGCTGGAGGTGCTTCGGCTCAAGGACGGTCATCAGATCACCGGCGAGATCCTCGCCGAGAAGCCTGGAGCCTATTACGTCGACCTGGGATTCGACGTGGTGAAGGTTCCCCGCGATCAGGTCGTGAGTCGCGAGAAGCCGGGGGAGACCGCGGAAACCGCGACGGCGACGCCGGGCGGCTACGACGGGGACGCGAGCGGTTTTTTTGAAAGCCGCGCCCTCCGTTCGGCACCGGTGAAGGAGCTTGTCGGCACGTATGGGGAGGCCGTGATCTCGATCGAGACCCCCACGGCGAAGGGCTCGGGGTTCATCATCAATACGTCGGGCTACGCGATCACCAACGCCCACGTGATCGAGGGGGAGACGCGGATCGCGGTCGTGCTTTATCAGAACGTGCCGGGGGGCCTGGCCCGTCGCCGGATCGAGAACGTTGAGATCGTGGCGTTGAACCCCTTCTTCGACCTCGCGTTGCTCAAGCTACCTCCTCAGAAAGAATTGAAACTCAGGCCGGTCTCCCTGGGTAGCCTGGAAGACGTGAACGCTGGAGACATGGTCTTCGCGGTGGGAAACCCCCTGGGACTGGAGCGAAGTGTCTCTCAAGGGATCGTGAGCAACCGAAATCGAAATATCGAGGGGCAGCTTTACCTCCAGACGGACGCGGCGATCAACCCGGGGAATTCGGGAGGACCGCTTTTCAACGCGCGAGGCGAGGTGATCGGCGTGACCAGCCGAGGGGCCCGCGCCGACCTGGCCGACAACCTCGGGTTCGCCATTCCGATCAATTATGTGAAGGACTTCCTTCGGAACCGCGAGGCGTTCTCCTACGACAAGGAGAACCCGAACACGGGGTATCGCTACCTCGATCC
>JBFWRA010001033.1:0-2679 GCA_050249155.1 Isosphaeraceae bacterium
GGCGACAAGATCAAGAAGTCCAAGGACAAAGAACGCTGGGAAGCCCTCCAGAAACGACTGGCCGCCCACGACCGCGAGCGTCCCGTGCCCCCTCGCGCGCTGACCGTCACCGACGTCGGCCCGGTCGCCGCTCCCACGGTGATCCCCGGCGACCGTTCCAGGACGCCGATCGAGCCGGGGTTCCTCACGATCCTCGACCCCGAGCCCGCGACGATCGAACCCTCCGCCACCGCGCCGAACTCGACCGGCAGGCGCTCGGCCCTGGCCCGTTGGCTGACCAGGCCCGACCACCCGTTGACCACCCGCGTGATCGTGAACCGGGTCTGGCAGTACCACTTTGGCAGGGGGCTGGTGGGGACGTCCTCCGACTTCGGCAAGCTTGGCGAGAAACCCTCGCACCCGGACCTGCTGGACTGGCTGGCGACGGAGTTCGTCGACCAGGGCTGGAGTCTGAAGTCCCTCCATCGACTCATCGTCACCTCGACGGCCTACCGACAATCCTCCAGGCATCCTTCCCCGGCGAAGGCCCGAGAGCTTGACCCCGAGAACCGCCTGATCTGGCGAGCCCCGACGCGACGACTCGACGTCGAACCGATTCGGGACGCGATGCTGGCTGTGACGGGCGAGGTCGATCGAAGCGTCGGCGGACCGGCCGTCGAGTTGAACCGCCCCCGGCGTTCGGTCTACACGAAGATCGTGCGGAACACGCGCGACCCACTCTTCGAAGCCTTCGACGCCCCGGACGGATCGATCACGACCCCTCAGCGCAACGCCACGGTGACGCCCGTCCAGGCCCTCTTGATGATCAACGGCAAGTGGACCCTCGGCCGCGCCCGCGCCTTGGCCGACAGGCTCCGACGCGAGGCCGACACCGACGAGGCGAGGGTCGACCTGGCCTACCGCCTGGCGTTCGGCCGACCTCCCGAATCGACCGAGCCGACCGAGGCTCTGACCTTTCTCCAGGACCAGGCGGAACGGGCGTCCGGCCAGACCGACGGCGACGCGCTGGTCGACTTTTGTCATGCCCTGTTGAATTCCAGTGAGTTCCTTTACGTGGATTGAGCGCGACGTCCGCGATCGCGCACCTAACTGGGATACTTGATCCCAAGGCCCCGCCATGAACGACCAGAGCCCGGTCGGACGCGTTCCCCACCACTCCCCCGCGGTCAGCCGTCGCGAGATGCTCCTGCGAGGCGGCGGTGGGTTCGGAGCGCTCGCGTTGGCGTCGTTGCTGGGGGACCGGGGTTTCGCCGCGACCGACGACGGCGGGGCCCCCTGGAAGATCACGCCCCGGGCCAAAAGCTGCATCTTCCTGTTCATGGAAGGCGGCCCCAGCCACCTCGACACGTTCGATCCGAAGCCGCTGCTGAACAGGCTGGCCGGGCAAACCTTGCCTCCGAGCTTCCGGCCGGTCATCACGCCGATGGGGGAGGGCAAGTCCCCCTTGCTCGAATCCAGGCGCAAGTGGGCGAGGCACGGACAGAGCGGGCTCTGGGTCTCGGACTGGCTTCCCCAGATCGCGACCTGCGCCGACGACCTGGCGGTCATCCGGTCGTGCTGGTCCAACGGCCTGAACCACGTCGGCGGCGTCTGCCAGATGAACACGGGTTCGATCCTCGCCGGCCGGCCCAGCCTGGGCTCCTGGGTGAGTTACGGCCTGGGGACCGAGAACGGGAACCTCCCGGCCTACGTCGTGTTGCTGGACAATCCCGGCGGCGTCGTGGCGGGCGGTCCGAGGAACTGGGGCGCGGGTTTCATGCCGGCGACCTACCAGGGAACCCGATTGGGCGGGGCTTCCGTCTCCGACGTGATCCCCAACCTGGAGACCCCTGGGGACGTGGGGGACGCCCGCCAGCGAGGCAAGGTGGACTACCTTCAGCGGCTCAACGCCCGGCACGCCGAGACCCACCCCGACCAGTCCGAGCTGGACGCCCGGATTCGCGCGTATGAGCTGGCTTTCCGGATGCAGGCCGAGGCCCCCGAGGCGGTCGATCTGGGTCAGGAAACCGAGGAGACCAGGACGCTTTACGGCCTGGATCGCAAGGAGACCGCCGCGTTCGGTCGGAATTGCCTGCTGGCGCGTCGGCTGGTCGAGCGTGGGGTCCGGTTCGTTCAGCTTTACCACGGTGCCGGGGCGAAGTGGGACGCCCACGCGGGCATCGAGAAGAACCACACCGAACTCTGCCTGGCCAGCGACCAGCCCGTCGCCGGCCTGCTCAAGGACCTCAAGCGCCGGGGGCTGCTGGACGAGACGCTCGTGATCTGGGGGGGCGAGTTCGGCCGAACGCCGATGTCCGAGAAGGGGGACGGCCGCGACCACAACCCCTACGGCTTCACCATGTGGATGGCGGGAGGAGGCGTGAAGGGGGGTCAAACCCTGGGCGTCACCGACGAACTGGGTCTCCACGCGATCGAGGATCGCCTCCATGTCCACGACCTGCACGCCACGATCCTGAGCCTCATGGGGGTGGACCACATGAGGCTGACCTACCTCCACAAGGGCCGCCCCGAGCGCCCCACGCTCAACGAGGGGGTCGTCTACGACAAGGTCGTGACGGGTTGACGGCCACGAAAGCGGCGAACCGACGGGTTGCGCCCTGTGAGGGTGCCTGGGCTGGCACGCCCCCAGGCACCCTGGACGACCAAACGCGACCCGTCATTGAACCGCGCTCATTCTCT
>JBFWRA010001034.1:0-2675 GCA_050249155.1 Isosphaeraceae bacterium
AGCGCATCGATCGGTCGGAATAACACATGCATCACAAATTCGCCGTTTTCGACGAGAAAATCGCCCTGACTGGCAGCTATAACTGGACCCGAGGAGCCGCGCGGGATAACGAGGAGAACCTGATCGTGTCCACCGACCCCAGGCTCGTCGGTCCGTTCGTCCGCGCGTTCGAGGCGCTCTGGGACAGGCTTCGATGAACGGGGGCTCGACCAAGTCCACGCTCCGGACGTCCACGGGCTCGTCGACCTTGGAAATCCGCCCCTCGACCCGCGGGGCGTTTCGACCTCTGACCCGCGTTTTCGTGAGGTGATCGGTGCGGAACCAATCAACGAAGTGGTGGATCTTCGGATTCATGGCGCTCAGCCTCGTCGCGGGAACCGCCCGCGCGGACCTCGCCGACCCTCCACACCAAAGACCGAACGTCCTGTTTCTGGCCGTGGACGACCTGAACGACTGGGTTGGACCGCTCAAGGGGCATCCCCAGGTCAAGACTCCCAACATCGACCGACTGGCGAGTCGGGGAACCCTCTTCACCAACGCCCACTGCCAGTCTCCCCTGTGCAACCCGTCGCGGTCCAGCTTACTGTTCGGGCTTCGACCGACGAGCACTGGGATCTATGGACTTCAGCCCGCCCCGCGCACCGTCGCGGCGTTGAAGGACCGGCCGAGTCTTCCGGGGTACTTCGGGAGCCATGGTTACCTCACCGCGACCTCGGGTAAGATCTTTCACGACGGATCGGTTCGGCCCGCCGACCGCGCCAGGGAATTCCAGGTCTGGGGCCCCGCGCCCGGCATGCCGCTGCCGTCCCGAAAGTTCGTCACGACTCCGGACCCGATCCGGGCGATGGATTGGGGGGTGTTTCCCGCCGACGATCACGACCAGGCCGACTGGAAGATCGCCGACGCGGCGATCGCCCAGCTCAACGATCCCCCGCGGGACCGACCCTTCTTCATCGCGGCGGGATTCCGACTCCCCCACGTTCCCTGCTTCGCCTCGCAACCCTGGTTCGACCTCTACCCCGAGGCAGGGCTCGTGACGCCCCCCGTCAAGGACGACGACCGTGACGACGTCCCCGGGTTCGCCTGGTACCTGCACTGGAAACTTCCCGAGCCAAGGCTCTCGTGGCTGAGAAAGGCGGAGCAGTGGCGGCCGCTGGTTCGATCGTACCTCGCCAGCGTCAGCTTCATGGACAGCCAGGTCGGTCGCGTGCTCGACGCCCTCGACGCCAGCGGTCGGCGCGAGGATACGCTCGTCGTGCTCTGGTCCGACCACGGTTGGCATCTCGGCGAGAAGGGGATCTCGGGCAAGAACACGCTCTGGGAACGCTCGACGCGAGTCCCCCTGATCATCGCGGGACCAGGCGTCACGCCAGGCGCGGTCTGCGCGGAACCGGCCGAACTGCTTGACCTGTTCCCCACCCTGGTCGAGACCTGCGGGCTACCACCAGTCGACGGACTGGAAGGGCACAGCCTCGCTCCCCAGCTTCGTGATCCGCGGGCGGAACGCCCCTGGCCGGCGGTCACCTCGCACAACCCTGGCAATCATGGCGTTCGCTCGCGTGACTGGCGCTACGTCCGTTACGCCGATGGATCGGAGGAGCTTTACGACCACCGAAGCGATCCCAACGAATGGACGAACCTGGCCGCGGATTCGCGATTCGACGAGGTGAAACGCGAACACGCACGCTGGCTTCCAAAAAACGAGGCCCCCCACGCGCCCGGAAGCGCGGCGCGGATTCTGGAACGGCGAGGGGACGACTGGTACTGGGAGGGCCAGAAGATCAACCCCGAGGAACTGGAACGCTAGGACGTCGCCCGGAGCGTGTCACTTCGCCGGCGCTCCCCAGACCTGGATGACGTCGAAACGCCCCGTGTCGTCAAACGAACCGACGCCGAGTCCACCGTGAGTGAACGTCTTGTCATGCGCGGACATGATCGGCCTGGTCATGTCGTCGAAATAAACGAGAATGCGGCCGTCGGACACCCTGCGAACGATCCTGACGTGGTGCCAGCCATCGGTCCATGGGGTGCCCTTGGTGCGTTCCTCCGCGATCGACACCCGAGGGGCGTCGTTCACGAGGAAGATGCTGTGCGCGTGGGGATCAGCCTCTTTGCCAAGGTGGACGTAGTAAAAGTGGCTGGGGTCTTGACGCCCGAAAAAGAGGCAGAGGTCGCGGTGCCCGTAGTCGCGACCGGTCGATTGAACCTGCAGGTCGAGCACGAAGTCGGACACGTCCACGTTCTTGATGAGCGCGACGTTGAACGGGGAACGGACCTTGGGGGTGTAATCGCTGGCCTTGTGCTGGTCCAGCACGCCGTTGTCCCCGACCCTGGTGATCTTCCAGGCCTTCGAATCGGTGAACTCCCAGGGACCCGGGGACTCACGCTCGAAATCGTCCTGGAAGGCCAGGGGAAGGTCTCCCGCGACGTCGGGTTTCGGACGAAACTCGCCCGGAGTGTCCGCACCCAGGAGCGGAACGAGCGTCACGATCAGGATCAGGGTTCGGCGTCGAAATCCGAATGACATGAGCGCGTTCCTCGGTTGGAGTCTCTGCGAACGTTCAATTGAAGGATCGACCTCACCTGGACTTCCGCGAAAACTTGTCGGAAGCGCCCGCGCGGGCGTAGATGGCCGCGACTCTCTCGGCGAGCGCGTCGGGCGCGTCGGATAGAAC
>JBFWRA010001035.1:0-2670 GCA_050249155.1 Isosphaeraceae bacterium
GCGGGGAAAGTCAGGTCGGCCAGCGGAATCCGAGCGGACCTCCCCAGCGATCGGACCGCGGGAAGCAGCCGAAGCGTCTCGACGGCCGTGCCACGCGCTCCGCCGGAGTCGAGGTGATCGAGTTGACCTTGAGCGACGTTCTCGTCCTCGTCGATGAGCAAGGCGTAAACGACCGCCCTGGCCGAGAAGGGGTCGCGCGCCGCCTCGTTGAGGATCGGAGGCAGCCCATGGAGCAACTCGTTGGCGTACTCCATGTGCGCTTCCGAGGGCGCTCCCACCGAGGCCAGGGCCTCGTGGGGGCTGAGTCGATACGGAGTCGTGTCGACGCGGGAAGGCGCGGCCACTCCCCTGGCCACGGATCGGGAGGCGTCGGCCAGGCCGACCGCTCGCGCGGCGGCCTCGTCACGCTCCTCGGCGCTGAAGGTGACCGTGCGCCCCTCGGGTTCCCTGGGGAAGGCCCCGCTGAACTGGGGATCGAGGCGTCGAATCCGTTCCTCCAGGGGAGGGTGCGTCGCGAGGAGCCTGCTCAACGAGAAGACCCCCTGGCTGAAGAACATGTGGGCGGCCTGCTCCGCGTTGGGCGTTCGAAGCCGCGACCCCTCCTGAAGTCCTCCAATCTTCTTGAGCGCTCCGGCGAGTCCCTCGGGGTTCCTCGTGAATTGAACGGCCGAGGCGTCGGCCAGGAACTCGCGCTGACGAGACACGGCGCACTTGATGAGTCGTCCGAAGAAAACCCCGATCAACCCGATCAGCCAGAGCGCCACGCCCCCGACCAGCAGGAACACGGCGGCTCCACCCCCCTTTTCATTATCGCGAGACGACCGAGGGCGGGAGTGGGCCGCGATCCGGAAGAGGATCTGTCCAACCAGGGAAATCACCAGGATGCCATGGATCAGACCCATCAATCGAAGGTTCAGCCGCATGTCACCGTTCAGAATATGACTGAACTCGTGGCCGACGACCCCCTGGATCTCGTCCCGACTGAGGTGATCCAGGCATCCCTTGCTGACCCCGATGACGGCGTCTCCCGGAGTGAGCCCCGCGGCGAACGCGTTGATCGACGGTTCCTCGTCAAGCAGGTAGACCGGCGGGACGGGAGTCCCGGCGGCCAGCGCCATTTCCTCGACGACGTTGAGCAATCGACGTTCGGCGGGGTCGTCGGTCGACGGCGAGATCAAACGACCGCCGAGCATCCTGGCGACGCCGTCGCCGCCGTCGCTCAGGGCCCAGACCTTGTAGAGACTGCCGCCGGAGATCACCACGAGGACCGCCGTCGCCACGATCCCAAGCCTGCCGACGTCGAAGGCGGGAACGGTTTGGGGACCCTTGGCCGCGCTCATCGTCAAGAGCGTCGCCACCGCGTAGATCGCGGCGATGATCGCCACCACCGACAGCGCGAATAGCAGGACGAGCCAGCCGCTCTGTCGACGCGCGGAATCCTGTTGCTCGAAGAAGTCTGTCGCCATGGTCGCGGCCGCCCCGGATCAGGAGAAGGAGACGCGAGGGGCCTGCCGCTCCTTCTCGGTCTCGACCTCGAAGAGCGGAGCCTCGGTGAAGTTCAGGAAGTTGGCGACGACGACCGTCGGGAAGGTCTCGCGTTTGGTGTTGTAGTGCATGACCGCGTCGTTGTACGCCTGCCGGGCGAAGGAGACCTTGTTCTCCGTCGAGGTCAATTCCTCCTGAAGGCCAAGCATGTTCTGATTCGCTTTCAGGTCGGGGTAGGCTTCGGCCAGGGCGAAGAGGCGTCCCAACGCGCCGTTGAGCGTCCCCTCGGCGGCGGCCAGGCCGGCCATCGCCTTGGCGTCGCCGGGGTCGACCGAGGCGGTCTTCGCGGCGGTCACCGCGGCGTTTCGGGCGTTCACGACGGCTTCGAGCGTCTCACGTTCGTGAGACATGTAGCCCTTGACCGTCTCGACCAGGTTGGGAATCAGGTCGTGTCTCCGCTTGAGTTGAACGTCGATCTGGCTGAAGGCGTTCCTGTAGCGATTGCGAAGCGCCACCAGGCCGTTGTACATTCCCACGACGACCATCGCCAGGAGAACGAACATGGCGAGTACGCCGCCGAGCACGAGAAGCAAGGCCGAACCAGTCGACGCCATCTCTTGACCCTCTCACCGAAGAGTTCGTTCGAAGCCACCCGGGTCGCCTCAGGGGGGCGGGGCGAGCCCGTCATCCCGGCACCGTACCGTAAGCGTTCCTCTCATCGCTCGCAACGCCCCGACCCGCCGACGCACCGAGATCTTTTCGACGCCCGCCTGGAAATCTTGGACTCCCTCACTGGATTTTGTGGAAACCAATCGGGTTTCTTGAATCCCAGGTGCCTGGTCGTTAAGCTGCGCGCGGTCGTGGGTCATGTTGCTTCACCCCTTCCCATCTCGGCGGAGCCTGTCGCGTCATGAGGATTTCCCGCGGGCTGACGATCGTGAGCGGCGGCAAGCTCGTGGACGGGACTGGCCGACCCGCCGTGGAGGACGCCTCGGTCCTCATTCGCGATGGGAAGGTCGCCTACGCCGGTCCCACGGCCGGCGCGCCCGAGGTGCCCCCCGACGTGCCTCGGATCGACGCCCAGGGGGGCACGATCCTCCCGGGGCTGGTCGAAGCCCATTTCCACCCGACTTACTTCAACGTCGCGGAACTCGCGGATCTCGATATCAAGTACCCCGTCGAGTA
>JBFWRA010001036.1:0-2668 GCA_050249155.1 Isosphaeraceae bacterium
CCCCGTCCCGCTGGCGGTCGGGCTGAACGGACGCACCGACGTCGCCGTGTTCGAAGGAAACGTGGTGATCCTGACCAACGCCGACGCCCCTCGCGGCAAGGTCCTGCTCACCGACGTGGACCACCTCGACCGGAAGCACTGGAAGGAGATCATTCCCGAAGGGGAGGGGGTCATCCAGTCGGTCCACGTCGTGGATCGGAAACTCGCCGTTCTCACGCAAACGGTCGCGGTGTCGTCGCTGACGCTCCACGACCTGACCGGCCGCCAGGAGCGCGTGGTCGCGTTGCCCGCGCTCGGCACCGTCGGCTCGCTCGGAGGCGAGTGGGACTCGCGCGAGCTCTATTACGGGTTCCAGTCCTACCTTTATCCGCCGACGGTCTTCCGACTGGACGTCAGGGCCGGAGAGCCCGTCGTGCTGGACAAGGCGACCGCCGAGGTCGATCCCTCGGCCTATGAACTTTCCCAGGTCCGGTTTCCCTCGAAGGACGGGACGAACGTCCCGATGTTCATCCTCGCGAAAAAGGGAACCCCCAGGGACGGGGCCAGGCCGACGCTGCTTTACGGATACGGTGGGTTCGATATCAGCATGACCCCCGGATACGACCCGGACCTTCGAGTCTGGTTGGATCGTGGCGGAGTTTACGCGGTGGCGAACCTGCGCGGCGGGGGCGAGCTCGGCCGCGACTGGCACGCCGCCGGACGACTCGGCCGCAAACAGAACGTCTTCGACGACTTCATCGCCGCGGCCGAGTTCCTCGTCTCCTCGGGATATACCAACCCGTCGAAGCTCGCCATCGAGGGAGGCTCCAACGGCGGCTTGCTCGTCTCGGCCTGTCTGACCCAGCGCCCCGACCTCTACCGAGCGGTGCTCTGCCATGTGCCGCTCTGCGACATGCTCCGGTACCATCGGTTCTCGATCGCCAGGAACTGGGTGCCCGAGTACGGCTCCTCGGAGGACGAGGCGGCCTTCGCCTGGCTCAGCGCGTACTCGCCGTACCACAACGTCAAGCCGGGGACCCAGTACCCGGCCGTCCTGGTCACCACCGGCGAGAGCGACACCCGGGTCGAGCCGATGCACGCCTACAAGATGGCCGCGCGACTCCAGAACGCCACCGCGTCGGAACGCCCCGTCCTGCTCCGCGTCGAGTTGAAGGCGGGCCACGGCGCGGGCAAGCCGCTCACCAAACGCATCGAGGAGGACGCCGATAAATGGACCTTCCTCTTCGAGCAACTCGGCATGACCGGCGGCGGATAATTCATCTTAATCGTGGAACGACGACTCTCGCCAACCACGGACGTCGAAGGATATCCTTGGGAAAGCGACCGGTTGATCGCCGCGCGCCTGTTGACATTGCATGCATGGGCGCGTTAGTAAAGTCTCGATAACGCATCCTGGTCCTTGGCTCTCCGTCTCGTCGGTCGTTCCGACTCGAACTCACGGAGCGATATGTATGTCGACGTTCAGCCTGCTGGTCGCGTGCGGCCTATTGGCCGCCCCCCCGTCGTCGCCACCAGGTCTCGATCCGGCGGATCTCGCCGCGTATGAGGAGATCCAGGCCCAAACCCCTTCCGACGCCGACGCCCAGGTCCGCCTGGCGCTCTGGTGCGAGGCCCGGGGACTGACGGCCGAACGCCTCAAGCACCTGGCCCTGGCGGTCCTGAAAGACCCCTCGCACGCCGCGGCGCGGGGCCTGATGGGCCTGGTGGCCTACCAGGGACGTTGGAAGCGACCCGAGGCCGTCGCCGACGCGGTCAAGGCCGACGAGGCCCTGGCGGCGAAGCTGGCCGAGTACAACGGTCGTCGCGACCGCGCGGAGGGGTCGGCCGACGCCCAGTGGAAGCTGGCCCTCTGGTGCGAGGAGAACGGCCTGGACGCCGAGGCCAAGGCGCACCTGACGATGGTCGTGCGGCTGGAGCCAGGTCGAGAAGCGGCCTGGAAACGGCTGGGCTGCAAGAAGGTCAACGGACGTTGGATGACCACGGAGGCGATCGCTTCGGCCAAGCGAGAGCGGGAAGCGCAAGAGGCCGCGGACAAACTTTGGACGCCGCCACTCACGAGATGGCGTCGCGACCTGCGGAGCAAGGACGAGGCGAAACGGGCCGAGGCGGAACGAAGGCTCTCCGAGGTCTCGGACCCTCTGGCGGTGCCGGCGGTCTGGTCGGTCTTCGTGAAAGGAACGAACCAGGACGCCGCCAGGGCCGTTCAACTCCTTGGCCAGATCGACACGACAGGCGCGTCAAAGGCGCTGGCTTACCTATCGGTGTATCATGACGACGCTGAGGTCCGCCGATCGGCGACGGAAACGCTTCGGCGTCGTGACCCCAGGGAATTCGCCGGCCTCCTGGTCGAGTTGATCCAGGACCCAATCAAGTTTGAAGTCAAGCCGGTCGCCGGGCCGGGCTCGGTGGGCGAACTCGTCGTGAATGGGAAGCGGGCCTCGTTCAAGAGAGTGTATTCCGCGCCCGGCACGCCATTGGTTCCGTTGCGGTTCGGCGATCGCGTTCTCGTCGATCAGGACGGATTACCGGTAATCACCAGGAACCTGGGCGAAGTCACGGACTCGGTGCCGGCGTCCAGGATTCTCTATGCGATTCCCAACGATCCGTTGACCGCGGCCATACGAAGCGACCTTCTGAACACGCCCCCCAGATCAACGACGAGAGATCG
>JBFWRA010001037.1:0-2667 GCA_050249155.1 Isosphaeraceae bacterium
CGCGTCGACGCTCGGTCTCCAACGGCTGGATTTCCTGGGGCGAACCGATCCACGAGCGGATCGACCCGAGGGCCTCGGCTGAGAGGGGTCAACCTGGTTGCGTCTCACGTGTTACCTCGATCATGGTGTGCCCGGCGCGACGGCGTCCCCCACCCCATGTACGGATCGAGGGGGTGTCCGTCCGTCGAACGGATTCGTTTCTCAAAGAAAGCCTCAATGCGTGCGACGCCTATCAGAAGGACTCGAACGCGACTTCGTCAACCGTATTCTTGTTATCCTTTCATGAATTCAGTCCCTGGACCCAGCCTGTCGCGAGGAGTCGACGTTTCCCGATTCCCACCCAGGGCGATCCCGCCTTTCGTGACGGATTCCCGCCCAATCCCGCCCACCCGCGACGTGGACCGAACCTCTTGGTCTGGATAAGCTATCGGCCAACCCTGGCGTCCCGATCCCCGCGGTCGCCCGCGGCCTCACTCCACCGAGGAGCCTCCATGAATCGCCCGATCCGCTTCATGGTCGCGGCCAACTCCTGGGTGGTCGCGGGGCTGGCGTTCTGGTTTTTGTTCGGGCCCGTCCTCATGCTTTGGGCGGACCTGCGCGACCCTGGGCTGAGGGACGGCCAGGTGCCCCGCCGGGCGTTCCGCTGGCAAAGGGACCTCGCCGGGCCTTACGAGCGTTGGGCCAGGCGACGCGTCGCCTCGGGGAGAGCCGCCGCGCTGAAGGTCGGCGACGTCTCGGGAACCGAGTGGCCGATGTTCGGCTCGGTCTTTTTCCTCTGGGCGACCGAGGCGCTTCAGGATGCCTGGGAAGCCGACCCCGGTCTCGCGGCGCAGGCCCCCGCCGTCGCCTCGCGCGGTGCGATCGAGGCCGCCGCCGACCTGATCGCCGACCCCGGTCACGCCGGATGGGTGAAGACTCATTGGGGAGACGAGTATCTTTCGCGTGAGAATCTCTTTTACCGCATGCTCCTGATCGCGGGACTGACCAGTCGGGAGCGGTTGCTCGGGTGGGGCCCGCATCATGACTTGCTCGTCGAGCAGGTGGAGTCCCTCGCCTTGGAGATCGACCGATCGCCGTTCGGCTTGCTGGACGACTATCCGGGGGAATGTTACCCGATCGACGTGCTGCCGGCCGTCGCGGTGATCCGGAGGGCCGACGCGGTCCTGGGTACCGACCATTCGGCGTTCGTGGCCAGGGCGCTTCGGGCCTTCGAGGGGGGGCGTCTGGACCGATCGACCGGACTACCGGCCTACGAGGTCGAGGCCCGCTCGGGCGTGGCCATTGGACCCTCCCGGGGTGTCGGAGTCGCCTACATGCTGATCTGGGCCCCCGAGCTCTGGCCCGAGACGGCCAGGGCCTGGTACGCCCTGTTCGCCGGGCGATACTGGCGGACCGACCCGCTCCTGTCGGGGTTCCGCGAATACGCCAGGGGATCGGGACGCCCCGAGTGGGGCTTCGAGGTCGACGCCGGTCCGGTGATCGCCGGATTCGGCACCGCCGCCAGCGCCTTCGGGGTGGGGGCGTCGCGGGTCAACGGCCGGTTCGACCACGCCTATCCGCTGGCCGTCGAGGCGCTCGCGGCGTCCTGGCCGTTGCCTGACGGCACCAGGCTGGTCCCGCGATTCCTTTCCAACGCGGTCGACGCCCCTTATCTCGGCGAGGCGGCGCTGTTGTTCTGCCTGACCAGGACCCCGGCCCAGGGAGTGACGCTCATTCCAGGCCGAGGCGGAATGCCTGGCCTGGTTTACCTGACAGCCGCCTTCTGGATCGTCGGCGGGTCGGTCACGCTGACCGCGACCTTTCAGGCCTGGCGACGCTGGCGAAGAGGAGGGGAAAGCTGGATCGTCCCGCTTGGCCGGTTCCAGTTCGCCGCCTGGTCGGCGTTGATGATCGCGGCGCTGGCCACCCTGGCGACGTCCAGGCCAGGGGTGGCGCTGTTGTTCGCGCTGGCCGGTCAACTCCTGCCCCGAGGGGCGCGGTGGACGGCCCCGCCGGGGCCGTCGTCGCCTGACGGGTCGTGATTCACGCGACTTCAGGGGCGCTCACCCTCGGCCCTGGGTCGTGCCGACGGCCGAGGACCGGAACGTCGTCGAGGAGGTCGCCGATTCGTGGGAGAGGTAATCGCTCAGCCCCGAATACTCGGGACGAGAATGCAACGCGGGCGCGAAGTCGGGGTAGGCTTCCGAGCCGTGCTCGCCAAGGTCCAGGCCGTGGATCTCCTCCTCGGCGGAAACCCGCAGCCCGTGGAAGATCCGGAGCGCCCCGAAGAGGATGCCCCCGCTGACCACGCACCAGGCGAAGACCGCCGCGGCGCCGATCAGCTGGTTGGTCAAGAGCGTGACGCCGCCGCCAAAAAACAGGCCGTCGCCCGTGGTGTTCGGGGGAGCGAACGACTTCTGGGCGAAGAGCCCGACGCAGAGCGTGCCCACCACGCCACAGACGCCATGCACCGAGATCGCGCCGACCGGGTCGTCGACTCCGACCTTGTCGAAGAAGAGGACCGCCGGGACGATCGCCAGCCCTCCCATCACGCCGATGATCGCGGCGGAGGAGGGGGAGACGTAAGCGCAGGGAGCGGTGATCGCCACGAGACCCGCGAGGACCCCGTTGAGGGTCATGCTCACGTCCGCCTTGCCCAGGATCATCCAGGAGACCCCCATCGAGGTG
>JBFWRA010001038.1:0-2666 GCA_050249155.1 Isosphaeraceae bacterium
AGGATCAGCGGCAACGCGGCGGGATACTTCGACGCCGCCCGACGCTGCGACGTGGACAGTCGAGCGATCTCCGCGATCAACAGCCCGCGATCCAGATCGTCGGGCCGCTTCAGCCCGAAATACTCGCGCCAGTGCAGCAACAGGTCGGCCGCGGCGTCGTCGTCCAGGGCGTCTCGGAGCTTCCGGAAGTCACGCGGGTGCTTCTCGTACAGATAAACCGCTTCGAGGTCCAGCCGGTCGAGCAGCTTGAGCCCACGCAGTCCGTCGGTTCGCTCGATCGCCAGCGCGGTTTGCCGGTAATTCTCGTAGGTCCGGTCGATCAGTTCCCGGTCGCGAGGGTCGTCGTACTTGTCACGAAGCGCGACCAGCGGGTCGACCGTCCGCTCGGTCGACACCCCCGCCGGGGGACCGTCCCCCGGCCTGGGCGACGCCCCACGCTCCTTCAGGGTGAGCTTGAACAACACCCCGAGGGCGGCGAGTAAGACGACCGCGGCAATCGTTCGCTTCATGGTTCCGAGCGCCCCCGTGTCGACCCCGTCCGTAACGTGCTCACGGCGTCACGATCACTCGTGGGTGATTGCGTGGCGGAGAGGATGCGGAGTGTCCTCGCCGACGCTCGATGAGCCCGTGGTCATTGTTCGCCATGCCTTCCTCGTCGTCAATTCGAGTGGACGGGTGAAGACGGAGGGCCACGACGGGTCGTGACGACCGACTGGCCCTTCGAGTTCCCATCCCGGCTACTGCGGAAGGCCCTCCTCGGGGAATTCGTCGCGAACCGTGACAGAATTCGCAATTTTTCGGAGACAAGGCCGTCAGTGTCGTGTGGGGCGGACACGTCCTGTCCGATGACGAGGCCGCGAGGTCCCAGTCCCCACGTCGTGAAACCCTTGACGAGCCCCCCCTGGACAGGGATTTCCTGTTCCACCTCGTGATTGAGGGCCTTTCCACCATGAGAGGGATTCCTGGGCGACCCGGCCTTCCGGGTTCCGCTGAACGTCTCGGCACGCGCGGGCGACGGTCTTCCTGGTACCTCGCGATGACGTTCATGGGTGCGTGCGTGGTCTGGTCCTCGGTGGAACTGGCGGGGCGATTTTGGCCCGAGTCGCGCCCGAATATCGGAACCCGGTACGCGGACCTGGCCTTGCCGGAGCCGCTGGTTCTGGAGGTCGGCAGACCGGGCACGCGAGTCGCTCTCGATCGAGTGGCCTACACGACCTTCCTCAAGGAAAGCGGACTGACGGAGGGAGTGCTCGTCGTCTGGGTCCAAGGTCCGAACGGCGTGCCGATCTATCACGCGATCCGACCGCTTGACGATCCAGGCACATTCTCCGGCGTCATTCAGGTCCTGCCGACGCTCTTGCCGGGTCGTTCCCGTCCTTCGGGCTCGTTTCAGCGGACGCGACCGCACGTCTGGCCGGTCGAACGCCTCCAGTCGAGGGCCGCGGCGGAAGTGGCGATCGGTCAAGGTACGGCGGCCGGTCTCGTGGTCGGCCCGCTGGCCCAGAATCCCTGAGCCTTCCCCTGACGCCCTGGCCGAGGGCCGAACGCGTCTCGCTCGCTGGCGACGTCCAGGGGATGGGGATGAGCGCGTCGTTTGATAAAGCGTAGTAAGTATTAGAAATTTGCATCTCATTATTAATGAAGGGTGTCCGATGGCGTTTCCATTCGTTGACGGCGGTCTGGGCGGGTGGGTGCTGGCGTCCCGAATCCTCAAAGGCGTGGCTGGCCTGGTGATGGGCCTGCTCATGCTGGGGTTCGTGGTCCAGCATTCGGGCGTGCGATCCGTGGAAGTCGCGGTCCATGTGGTGGAGCCGGACGTGGAGGTCACGATCGGGGACGTGACTCAACGGATCGAAGGACGGACGACGAGACTCATCACGTTCGAAGTCCCCCGAGGTCGGCACACCCTGATCACGACGCGAAACGGAGAGACGCTCTCCCGGTTTGAGTTTGTCGCCGGAGAGGACGAGGGACTGGTGCTGACGGCTCCTTTCCCCTAAAACGGGGTGAGGTGAGTCTTCTCAAGCGTCGGGACGTCCCGAGACGATCCCCACGCGATCGGCCGTTGACGTCGCTTTCCTGGAGCGACCCCCTCTCATGGCCCGAGCCGACGCGGACCTGCTCTTCGGGATCCTGGCGCTCCGACCCGACGCGGAGTCTGGCCTCCCTCAGTTCCGAAGGCGACGCCGGCGCGGCCCCGGGTTCACTGGGGCCTCGGACTTCGATCCCGTTCGGGACGCCCCGAGGTTCCAGAAGGCGCTTGACCCGAAGCCCAGGGCTGACCAGGCTCCTCCCCGAGCGAGGCGTCGGCCCCGACCTGGGGATCTTCCCCGGTCAACCGGGAACGGAGGTTGATCGGGCCACGACCCGGGCGCGGCACAGGAGGATTGCAAAGTTGTTTGGCGATCAGAGGCTCGGTGTCCCGGGTGCCCGGGTCCAAGCGAAGCGGGGCCCGGTTTCCCCGTCGATTCCGGGCCCCGCTTCGCTTGGACCCGGGCACCCAAGCCGGAGAACTCAGCTCGATGCTCGACTTCGCAATCCTCCTGGGGCGCGGCACTGGCGGTTCGGGACCGCATGGGTTAGGTTCGGGAGGCTGACGTGGGATCGACCGGCGAGGCGCGGGCGCGTGGCCAGACGCCGCGCCGGGGCCTCGACGAGACGAACCC
>JBFWRA010001039.1:0-2661 GCA_050249155.1 Isosphaeraceae bacterium
GGGTTTCGGGTTTCTTGCCGTTCCGTGGGGCCGGCGAAGGTCGCGGCGGGCGATTCCACGACCTCGACATTCTCAATGAGCGACGTTTCTGGCGATTTGGCCCGGGGTTCCTCGACAATTCCGACCAAACCGGTCCCATCGCCTCGAATCGCCAGGGTCCACGGGCCGAACTCCCCGATGTTTTTCGTTCGACGCCCGGCCCGGCTCGATGCAACGCGAGTCCCGGCGGGACGAGAATGGCCACAAACGGGGCGTCGTTTTCGTTCGCGCTGGACGGGCTTTCGGAACGTGGGGGGCGGGTGTACGTTGAGGGGAACAGCCGTGGAATTGAGAAGGGCGGGGGGAAGGAGGCGCAGGCGAATGTCAACCGACGATCGGCCCGAGATCCCTGGCTACGACGTGGAGGAGGAACTGGGCAGGGGGGGCATGGGGATCGTTTACCGGGTGCGGCGACGGTCGACCGGGAGAGTCCTCGCCCTCAAGATCATGCTGCGCGGGCGAGGCGCGTCGTTCGCCGAACTCGTCCGGTTCCGGATCGAGGCGGAGGCGATGGCCTGTTTGAACCATCCCAACATCGTCAAGATTCGAGACGTGGGGGTCCTGGGCGGCTACCCGTACTTCGCGATGGAATACGCCGCTCGGGGAAGCCTCAGAGACGAGGTCGCGCGCGGGCCGTTCAAGCCGACGAGAGGGGCGGAGTTGGTCCGGACGCTCGCGACGGCCATGCGGCACGCCCACGAACGGGGGATGCTCCACCGCGACCTCAAGCCGGCCAACGTGCTGCTGATGGAGGACGGCACGCCGATCGTCACGGACTTCGGGCTGGTCAAGTTCGCCAACCCCGTCCGCGACGTCAGTGAAATGTATCGCACCATCGCATCGGTCTCGCTGCTGGACGAGGAGCTCGCCCGGTTCGCTCGGGAACTGGGAGCGCGGTATCAGTCGATCGCCGACGCCACCGACCTGGGTGAGGAGGAGATCACCAGGTCCGCCTGGCGGGACTGCGCCACGAGGACCGGGGTCCTCCAGGACCCGTCGCGGTTCCAATCGGTCCAGGAGTTCCTGGCCGAAGCCCAGCGCCAGGCGTCCGCGGACCTCCCGGCGCTGGACGGCCTGACCAAAACCGGGGCGGTGATGGGCAGTCCGAACTACATGGCCCCCGAGCAGGCCGTCGGCGACATGGCTCGCATTGGCCCACACACCGACGTCTACGCGTTGGGGGGCATCCTCTACGAGCTTCTGACCGGTCGGCCGCCGTTCCGCGCGACGAGCCTGAACGAGCTACTCATGAAGGCCGCGGATTCATCCCCCACCCCGCCGACCCGGCTGGTCCCCGAGGTCTCCCCCGCGATCGAGGCGATCTGCCTGAAGTGCCTGGAGAAGGCCCCCGAGCAGCGCTACCCCAGCGCGGCGGAACTGGCCGAGGACCTCTCCCGCTTTCTGGACGGGTACGTGCCGGTCGCGTCCAACGCGCCAATTAATAATAAATATATTGATTCGACTCAAGGATTGTCGAACGCGCGAACGACCCTTCCTCCCCGAGACGGCGTGCCAACCGAGGGGAAGACCAACCTCGGCACGAGGACCTGGTGGCCCTTCACCCGGGGCGGTCGAGGGTCGAGGACCAAGGGAAGGTCGGTCTGAATCCGGCCCGCCTGGGTTTCTCGGGACGCGGGGATCGGGGTGGTCGTGGGTCGAGGGTCGAGCCAATCTTGGATCGTAGGGAGATGAAACGGATACGTGGCGAGTCAGTGAAGTCGAGGAGCACGAGGCCAAGAACCGAGCGACGACCCGTTTCGTCCCCCGACTGTTCCTTCCTCCTGGGTACGATCCGATCGGTCGCGAAGCCGAGGTGACGACCGGGACTGGGTCTGTATCAAATCCAACGGTGACTTACCGACCCGCCTGCCTCAATGAAAGGCGAAGTCACCCAGACTGTGCTTGGCGAACACAGCCTCCGCGTCGAGGCACTCAAGTTCTGGAGGGATCAGCATAAACCGGGTCGTGGTGTAATCCATGAAGCCGCTTGGCCTTGGCGCACCCGCCGCGACGATCAGGACTCCGTGCAATTCCTTGAGAATCTCCGGGTCCCGGCGAGGGACCCGGATGAAGGTTCTGGTCACCGATTTTCCATCGCGCTGATGGCCCTTGAGGACCAACGCGTACCAGCGATCCCGCGGGCCGGAGCTTGCCAGATGGGCTCGCAGGGCCTCGGGCGATCGGAGGCTGTCTCCTGTGGATTCGGTCGACGCGAGGGCGGCCCATTCCCGGGGCAACCAGACCATCGTGACTTCCTCGCGCACAATGATCCCGCCCCCGCGCCCGTCTTCTGAGGAAACCAGGCGCGCGGGGCGCGTCCCATCCCGGGCCAGCATCCCCAGCCCGATCACACCAGCGACGATCCCCGCCCCGAGGACGGCTTTCTCGCGGAGGGGCGACCGGTTGCGAGCGACCGATCCACCAGGATCATTCCTGTGGACGGAAGGGGTCGGTGGTTCCGTGACTCGGTCTCGGTCATCGCCACCGGGACGCTGAGAATCCGCCCGGATCTGGAGTTCGCCGCCCTCGCGCATGGTGTGGGCTCCTCATCCCGACCAAGAGAACCACCGACGGAGGAATCCGCCGCTTGGCGGACTCGAAAAGCCTCGGTGCCGCTGGTGC
>JBFWRA010001040.1:0-2659 GCA_050249155.1 Isosphaeraceae bacterium
TTGGGGCCGCGGTTCTGGGAGAATCACGAGGCGGGGATGCGCTCGACGGTGGAGCCGTTCCTGGAAAATCCATCGCGCCGAATCGCCTTGTCGCGGAGAGACCGTCATGTCGAACCCCAGGATCGCCCGCCGCACGCAGGACGAGGTGTTGAACCGCGACTGCCTGGAGATCCGAAGCCGCATTCTCGATCTGGCCGCGGCGCTGGACCGGCACGACCGCGCCACCGCGGGTTCTCCCCACCCGGACCCTCGCATGCACCTGATCCACGAGGGCCTGGAAGTCCTGCTCCATCCCGACCCGGACCGCGCCGAGACGATTCAGACCCTCTTCTCGCTGGGCTACGACCCGGACTGGCGAGCCCAGTTCGGGTTGCCAGGCGGGAAGCCGTCCAACGGCCGTTGAACCCGATTCCCGACTCGCGTCGACGTTTGGATTCGGCCTCGCCAGCGAGACGATCGCCGCTCCTTTTCGACACGACTTTCATAGAATTCAGGAGTATTTATGCTGGTGCGATCGAGACTCTTCGTCGCTCCGATGGTTGTGGCACTTGTTTTCGGAGTCGAGAGGGAGTCGCGGTCGGCCGAACCGAGGCCGGATGACCCGGGGACGCCGACGGTGCTTCCTCGGCCAGATCACCGGTTTCCTGGAGACGTCGGTCGCACCTTTCAGGACTCGGACCCCGCGGAGTTCCCGCGACCCACGCAAGCGCCCCCGGGCGCGCCGAACGTCGTGCTCATCCTGCTCGACGACGCGGGGTTCGGTCAGTATGGCACCTTCGGCGGAGGGATTCCCTCCCCCAGCCTGGACAAGCTGGCCGCGGAGGGATTGCGCTATAATCGCTTCCACACGACGGCGTTGTGCAGCCCCACCCGGGCCGCGCTGATCACCGGTCGAAACCACCACTCGACGTCCTTCGGAGTGATCAGCGAGCTGGCGACCGGTTACGACGGTTACACCTGTCTCTTGCCCAGGAGCTGTGGGACCGTCGGCGAGGTCTTTCGGCAGAACGGGTACATGACAGCATGGATCGGAAAGAACCACAACACGCCGACCTGGGAACTCAGCGCGGCCGGCCCGTTCGACCGCTGGGCCAACGGACTCGGGTTCGATTATTTTTATGGATTCAACTCGGGCGACATGAATCACTGGAACCCGATCCTGTTCGAGAACCGGAACCTCGTTCCCGCCTCGACCGATCCGAACTACCACCTCACGGAGGACCTCGCGGACAGGGCGATCGCCTGGACCCGAAGGGTCAAGAGCATCGCGCCGGACAAGCCCTTCTTCCTCTACGTCGCCCCGGGAGCGACCCACTCTCCCCATCACGCGCCGAGGGAATGGATCGACAAGTTCCGGGGAAAGTTCGACGGCGGCTGGGACCGGTACCGCGAGGAGACCCTCGCCCGACAAAAAGCGCTGGGCGTGGTCCCCCAGAACGCCAGGCTCACCGAACGCTCCGAGGGACTGCCGGCCTGGGACTCGCTCAACGCCGACCAAAAGCGTCTCTACGCCCGGATGATGGAGGTGTTCGCGGGTTTCGCGGCGCACGTCGAGCACCACATGGGCCGGATCGTCGACGCCGTCAAACAACTGCCAGGAGCGGAGAACACGCTGTTCCTGTTCATCGTCGGCGACAACGGCGCCAGCGCCGAGGGAGGACTCGAAGGCTCGCTCAACGAAAATCTCTTCTTCAATGGATTCGCCGAGCGATGGCAAGACAGCCTCAAGGAGATCGACGAGATTGGAGGGCCGAGGCACTTCAACCACTTCCCCAGCGCCTGGGCGCACGCCATGAACACGCCGTTCCAGTGGACCAAGCAGGTCGCCAGCCATTTCGGCGGCACCCGCAACCCGCTCGTGGTCTCCTGGCCGTCGCGCATCAAGGACAGGGGTGGGCTCCGCGACCAGTTCCTCCACGTCGTCGACGTCGCTCCGACGCTCTACGAGGCGTGCGGGATCACACCGCCGAGAGTCCTCAATGGAGTCACGCAAAAACCCATCGAAGGACGTAGTTTCGTCCACACGTTCGACGACGCGAAGGCCAAGGCCCCGCGAAAGACCCAGTATTTCGAGATGCTGGTCAACCGGGGCGTCTATCACGACGGCTGGATGGCGTCGAGTCGGTCGTTCTCACCCTGGCAGCCGACCCGCGAGGGGTTCGACCCCGACAAGGCGAAGTGGGAACTTTACGACGTCGAGAACGACTTCAGCCAGGCGAACGACCTGGCCGAGCGAGAACCCGAGCGACTCCGTGCGATGCGTGATCTCTGGTGGGTCGAGGCGTCCAAGTATGAGGTGTTACCGCTAGACTGGCGGGGGACCCAGCGCATGAATTCGGAGGCGGTGGGCCGCCCGAGCCTTTCCGGAAACCTCAAGACCTTCACCTATTACCCTGGGCAGGTGGGTCTGCCCGACGGGGCTTCGCCGCGTGTCCTGAACAAGTCATGGTCGATCACGGCGGACCTCATCCTTCCCGAGAAGGCCGAAGGGATGGTCGTGACCCAGGGCGGACTCGTCGGCGGCTACGGACTCTACTTCCGCGAGGGCAAGCCGACGTTCGTCTACAACTACCTCGCCCTGGAACGACCGACCATCACGGCCAGGAACCCCCTCCCGAAGGGCGAAGTGAAGCTGGTGGTCGACGTCACGTATGAAGGC
>JBFWRA010001041.1:0-2658 GCA_050249155.1 Isosphaeraceae bacterium
GGTCGAGTCTTCCAGGCCGACGCGACGCCCTGGGTCGAGAAGGCGCCGGTGTCCAGCGCGACGCGGTGACGATCGTCACGAGGTCCGCGCCCCAGGGCGCGGACCTCGCGACGTCATGTCAGCGAAACGGCGACCTCCGCGGAGAACGTCAGCGCCTTGTCGCCCCGGGAATCGAGGGTCGCGGCCAGGTTCGCCAACGTCCGGGGCGCGATCCCCTCGTGGAGGGTCTCGCCCCTCCACTTCACCGAGACGGGCTGGTCCAGGTCGGACATCCGATCGTTCCAGCGGATCAACAGCCGTTCCACGCCTTCGGCCTGTTCGATCAGGACGGATCGCCCCTCGCGTCTGGCGACGACCTTGGTCCTGGCCTTCGCCTGTCCTGGAGGAACGGCCAGCCAGTAGAAGCGGTCGTGCGTGACGTCGTCCTGAAGCCAGACGACCCGGTCGGGGGTCGCACGGCGACGAAACCCCGCCATCCAGGGGAACGCCAGCTTGTCCTCACCGCCCATCCAGTGCCCCTTGCCCTCATGGATCTTCACAAGGTGGGTGTACCCCCCCGGGTCGGCCGCGCTCAGGTGGTCGAGTTCCCCACCCCACTCCCGGGCGACCTTGTTTCGGTCGTAGGCGGCGTCGTTTCCGCCGACCTGGAGGGCGAAGGGAAGGTTTCGCAGGCCGTCCGGCCTGGTCTCGTTGGGGTGCCCGGCCATCATGGCGGCGGCGGCGAAGCGGTCGGCCATCCTCGGGGCGAGTTGATACACGCCGTCTCCGCCGGCGGAGTAGCCGTTGAGGTAGACTCGGTCCGGGTCGACTCCCTGAAAAACCACCATGTCTTCAATCAATCGATCAAAAAGCGCGTCGATATGCGACTGATGCCAGAGATCCCAGGTGTTCGTCGGGGCCCGAGGCGCGACGTAGATTCCCTCGTCAAGGGTGTAGAGGCGTTTCTGATTTTCCCACTGGCGGTCGTTGACCCGGGGAGGGGCGTTGCCTCCACCGTGCATCGAGATCCAGAGGCTGTGCCCGTCGGCGGGAGGGTCGCCGAACGTCTTGAAGAAGATGGGCATCTCCTTGTCGCCGATCTTCAGGACGCCGGACTCCAGCTCCCCTTGGCGTTCCTGGCGGACGGTCGAGACGTGGTCTTTCCAGAGCGATTCGAGCCCCGCGTCGGCCTCGGCCTTCGAGAGCGGAACTCTGGCGAAGGGCTGGTCCGCCAGGGGAGGCCGCTGAGCCCTTGGGGCCCTCAGCCAATCGTCAAGCCCGTCGATCGCCCCGGAGCCCCGGGCCGACCGGGGAGCGAGCGTCCAGGTCGAGGCGCTCAACGCCCCCACGGCGGCCATCCATTCGCGTCGCGTCCAGGATCGGGAAGTCATGGCGGTCTCTCGAAGGATCGCGGTCACTTCAGCGTCACGACGGGCTTCGGCTCGCTGGGGATCGTGACCTCGCGTCGCGAGACGGTCCGGCCGTCATCCGCGCCGAGGATCACCTCGTAGGTCAGATCGGTGGCGAGGTCCAGCTCGACTTCGCCGTCGTCGTCGAACGCCTTGTGACCGACGATGGCGCCGTCGCGGCGCAGGGTCAAAATCACTCCGTCGGCCTGGCCCGACTCGCGTTTGAAGTTCACCGGCCGTCGCTTCGTGTAGGAGCGGGTCACGTCCACGGCCTGAACCCAGGTCAGCGAGCGTTCCCAGATCAAGGGGAAGTGGGTGCCGGTGGTCTTGTAGCTGGTGGCGTAGATCCGGTGGACCGGGTTGGACTCGTCGGCCTTCGAGGCGTTGTCGAGAAACCAGGTTTGATCGAGCTGGCTGGGCTCACAGGCCCCGACGAACCGCCAGCAGTCGGTGAAGACCTCGACCCAGGAGTGGTTGCCCCGGACGGTCGTCCAGCGCGGGGTGCCGACGAACCGCGCGGGCAGCCCCACGGCCCGGCAAGCGTCGATCAGGAGGACCGACAGCCCGGTGCAGGAGGCGAACCCCGCCTCGATCGACTCATAAGGGCTCTGATCGGGCTTGGGCCGCTTGGTGGGATGGTACTTGACGTTGAGGGTCTTGAAGACTTCGACGTTCAGGATCTCCACGGCTTGCTGGGCGGTCGCCGCCGACTTGACCAGCGGAAGGAACCGTTCGAGAAAGTCGGCTCGCCAGTCGTCCCGGCGTTCGTTGATCGACGCGTAAGGGAGCACCTGTTCAAAGAAGAGCGCTTTGGGGACGTCGCGGGCCCAGGAGGTGGCCTCGCGGGCCTCGTGGGCGAGCCGGACGTTCTTGAGCAGGTACTCCTTGTCGAGGGTCTTGAGGTCGGGCTCGGGCATGTGGGCGACCAGGAACGCGACCGCCTCGCGTTGATTGGGGGGGGCCTCCTGGATCGCCTCGATCCAGACGTTCGCCCGATCACCCGCGACGTCGAGGCGTTTGGCGAGGGCCTCGCGATCGGCGTCGGGGATCTCCTGGGGGAGGTCCGCCCCCCGCGCGGCGGAGGTCGCCAGCGTCAGAAGCAGGAGCGCTGGCCAGGGTCGGGTCCAGTGGGGTCGCCGGGGCGTGTTCATCGGGCCATCCTCGGGAACGGTCGCGGCGGTGCGGAAGTCCACCCAAGAATAGCCGAGCGGAGCGACTCGGGTGAACGCCTCGCCACGGGAAATCTCCACGATTGGGTCGCGCGGGTTGG
>JBFWRA010001042.1:0-2652 GCA_050249155.1 Isosphaeraceae bacterium
GGAGGCGGGCCGGTCGAGGGATACTGGAACGGCCAGCGGCGGCGACTCGCCCAGGTCTCGACACCCGCTCCGTTTTCCCCGAGCCCGACCTCGTCGACTCAACCCGCCCCGGCGCGCACCACCGCGGAATTCGCGCCGAACCTCGGGATCTCCTTTGAGCGGGTGGTTTACGCCGACGGGACGTTCGGGGCTCGACTGACCGGCCCGCCCGTACCGAACTCCCCCGCCGCCACGCTGGGCCTCGAACCGGGAGACACGGTCTTCGCGCTGGACGGCGCGCGGTTCCGGAGCCTGAACGACGTGCTCAATCATCGAGCGAGAACGTCCGTGGAGTTCATCGACGTCCGAACCAACGCGGCGCGGTCCTCCCTGGTCCAGATCCCTTGAGTGGTGAGGTCCGGCGCGGCGACGTCGGGGTCCGCGGGCCGTCACGGCGCCCCGTCGCGAGGGACGCGGGTTCCGCGTCCTTGCCGGTCTGGCCGGTGGCCTATATCATGAGCCGGTCGGACGCGGGACGAGGCCCGCTTTCGACCCATACCACAACCCGAGCGCGGCCCCACTCGACATGGCCCATTCGAAGACGAGCGATTACCTCGCCCTGGACCTGGGCGCTGAGAGCGGCAGGGGCTTGCTCGGCAAGTTCGACGGCGACCGGCTCAGTCTCGACGAGGTCCACCGGTTCCCCAACGGGCCGGTCAAGATGCTCGACACGCTGCACTGGGACGCCCCCCGGCTGTTCGACGACATGAAGACCGCCCTGCGCAAGACCGCCGCGGCGGGGGCGAAGCTGGACGGCATCGGCGTCGACACCTGGGGCGTGGACTTCGGGCTGGTCGGCCGGAACGACACCCTGCTGGGCAACCCCGTCCATTACCGGGACGCCAGGACCGACGGCATGATCGAGGCCGCCCGCGCCCGGGTGCCTCGCGAGCGGATCTACGAGATCACCGGTCTCCAGTTCCTTCAGTTCAACACGGTCTATCAGTTACTGGCGATGCGTCAGGCTCGTTCACCGTTGCTGGACGTGGCGGAATCGCTGTTGATGATGCCCGACCTCTTCGGCTGGCTCTTCACGGGCAGGCGGGCCGTCGAGCGCACCAACGCCTCGACCACGCAGTTGCTCAACCCGCGGACCCGGGAATGGTCGGACGAGCTTTGCCAGGCGCTGGAGCTGCCCCGGGGAATCCTTCCCGAGTTGATCGACCCGGGGACGGAACTGGGGCCGTTGCGGGGTTCGGTGGCCGAGGAGGTCGGCCTGTCGGGCGCGGGGGTCTCGGTGATCGCCCCGGCCACGCACGACACCGCCAGCGCCGTGGCGGCGGTGCCGGCGCGCTCGCCCGCGACGGGCCCTCCCGACTGGTGCTACCTGAGCTCGGGAACCTGGTCGCTGCTGGGGGTGGAGGTTCCCTCGCCGATCATCACCGCCGAGACGTTGCGCTGCAACTTCACCAACGAAGGGGGCGTGGCCGGCACGACCCGACTGCTCAAGAACATCATGGGGCTCTGGCTGGTGCAGGAATGCCGGCGAACCTGGGCCCGGGCCGGTCGCGAGTGGTCGTATGAGGAACTCGTCGCGGAGGCGGGCGCGGCCAGGCCCTTCGCCGCGCTGGTGAATCCCGACGACGACAGCTTCCTCGCGCCCGGCGACATGCCCTCGCGGATCGCCGCGTTCTGTCAACGGACCGGTCAGACCCCTCCGAGCGACGTGGGCGGGTTCGTCCGCTGCGCGATGGAGAGCCTGGCCCTGCGCTATCGCTGGGCGGTCGAGCGGCTCGAAGGGGTGCTGGGCACGACGATCCGGGTCATCCACGTCGTCGGCGGCGGTTCGAGGAACGCGGCGCTCTGCCAGTTCACGGCCGACGCCTGCGGGCGAGAGGTCCACGCCGGGCCGGTCGAGGCGACCGCGGCGGGCAACGTGCTCTTGCAGATGATGGCCAGGGGCAAGATCAACTCGCTGGCCGACGCCAGGGCGGTGGTCGCCCGGTCGTTCCCCGTGGTCGTGTACGACCCGCGGGACACCGCCGCCTGGGACGCCGCCGCGGGCCGGTTCGCCAGCCTGATCGGGGACTGAGCGAGTCGACCGGCACTCGAATCTCGACTTCCAGGGCTCTGGGTGCCCGGGGCGACGCTCGCGTGACCCCACGCCTCAGCGCCTCGGCACGACCGCCCCGCACTGGCGGCACGATTCCGAGCCGAGGTGAACCGGCCTGCCGCAACGCGGACAGACTCGTAGCCCCGCCTCGACCCGAGTCGGCGCGGGCGAAGGGCCCGCCGCCGCTTTGTCGGGGATCGCGGGGGCTTGCTCGGGTTCCAACGGTTCGACCCCCCTGGGACGGAACCCGGCCACCCAGGCGTCAAGCGCCGCGGCCTGGCTGGTGGACAGCTCTCGCGTCGGGGTCTCGGTGTTGATGGAGACGGCCTTCAGCGCGCCCGAGGCGGAGGAGGACAGCGTCTCCGGAACGGGGACGACCTGGCCGCACGAGGGGCACTTGCCCGCCTGGGGCCTGGGGACCGTGTTTCGGACCTTCAGCCGACGCCCGCACGGACAGTGAAACCGCAGAAACTCCGGCTCCCGCTCCGCCACGTCGTCGGGCGACGGGGTCGATCGGCGCACCCGGATTCGCGACGAGCACTTCGGGCAGATCACCCGGT
>JBFWRA010001043.1:0-2649 GCA_050249155.1 Isosphaeraceae bacterium
GCGTTCACCCTCCTCGAATTGCTGGTGGTCATCGCCATCATCGCGGTCTTGATCGCCCTGCTGTTGCCGGCGGTCCAGTCCGCCAGGGAAGCGGCGCGACGCATCCAGTGCGTGAACAACCTCAAGCAGATCGCGCTGGCGATGCACAACTACCATGATCAGCACAACTGCTTCCCTCCCGGCAGGGTGCGGAGTCAGGTGAACGGATTGGGCCTGGTTTACAGCGGCCTCGCTCAGGTCCTTCCCATGCTGGAGCAACGCGCCGTCTACGACGCGATCAACTTCAGCCTCAACGCCGACCGTGGCGTCGGCGGCCCGGAGAACGACACCGCCCGGAGGATGCGGATCAGTCAGTTCCTGTGTCCCACCGACACGTCGTCGCTGTTCGACACGCCCGAGCAATCCCCCACGAATTATCAGATGAGCGTCGGCACGCGCCACTCGGTCCGCGACAACGACGGCATGCTCTATGAGAACTCCCGGGTCCGTTTCGCAGACGTGACCGACGGCAGCTCCCAGACCGCGCTCCTTGGGGAACTCGCGCGATCCTCCACGCTCAGGTCGAACTGGATCGTGGAAACCACGAACCAGGGGATCGTGAGCTACGAGGCGACCTGTCGGCCGAACGGACCTCCGGTGGCCCGCGCCCGGGGCAATCGGTGGATCTACGGCGCTCCCAACCACACCATGTACTCGCACCATCGGCCGCCCAACCACGCCGACGCCGATTGCCGGGGCGGCAACCCCTTCGGCGACGCCAACAACGCGGCCTGGGACCTGCTCTCGCTCGACACCGCGGCGCGGAGTCTTCACCCCGGCGGCGTGAACGTCGCACTCGCCGACGGCAGCGTACGGTTCGCCAAGAACACGATCCACGTCAACGTCTGGCGGGGACTCGGCACGCGCCACGGAGGCGAAGTCATCTCGGCCGACGCTTATTGATCGTCACTTCTCATCGGGGACCGGTTCCGAACGAGGCCTGGTGGGGGCGTCGGTGGGGAGGGGTCCGGCGGAAGGGCCTCCCAGGGGTGCTCGACGGCCCTCATGTAGCTTCGCTCCAGCTTGACGTGCCAGGCCGCGAGTTTCGCGAGCCATTCGGCTTCCAGCCTCGCGTCCTCCGCGTCCTTTCGCCCTTCCGGTCCTCGGGCCTCGGCTTCCCGAGCCGCCTGGAGGCGTTCCGCGATCCGTTCGACGACGTCGGCCTCTCCCCAGGCGAGCGACTCCACGCGCAACCGGTAGTAGGACCGTCGGCGCTCCGCGTAAAGGCCGATGGCCGCTCCCAGTACCATCGCGGTGATCGCCACCGCGACCATCAACGTGCGGACCCGCCATCGCATCCCTTCAACCCCTCTCGCGCCCTGACGCGACCGAACCGTCATCCTCGCACGACCGAGCCGCTTCGGGAAGTCCGCTTGTCAAGGAGGATCCACAGGGGTATGCTTTCCCGCTCACCCCTTTCCTCCCGGGACTTCAGCCCCCCCGGCGAGAATCTCAACGGCTGGAGACCTTGCTCAACTGCGAAGCCTGTGGTCGTCCGACCACGACCCCCGTCCGAGTCGTCACGGAAACCCGCCCCAAAGTTTATCGAATTCGCCGCCAGGCGAAGCCCTCGAAGTGCCACGACGGCGTGTGCCGCGTCGGGCGTGGTGAAAACCCGACGGACCGGCTCGCTTACGGCTGGGAGATCGTCCACGAGGGCCGATTCTGCCCGGAATGCGCCGCGGGTCGCGAGGTGACTCCTCGGCGCGCGATTCCTCCCCCGAGGCACGGCGAGGATCGGCGGCGTTGATGGTCCGCTTCCCTAGCGGGAGCGACCGACACCGATCAACGGCCCCGTTTCTCGGGCGCGGGCCGCCTCCGTGGCGATCCGGTCGCGCAGAGCCTTGGCCCTGGCGACGAGGTCCTCCGCCTCGTCGTCCCGGCCCGTTTTGCGCAGAACGGTGGCGAGGTTCTCGGTCGCGACGGCCGCGCCCAGCGACTCGGCGGAGGACTCTCGGATCGCGGTCGCCTGGCTCTCGTAGGTCTCCGCCTCGACGATCCGGTTCGAGAGCCGGAGGACCGAGGCGCTGAACTCGGCGGCCTCGGCCAGTTTGAGTCCATCCGCGCTGGTGGATTCGCGAACGACCAGGGCCCTTCGATAAAAGGTCACCGCCTTGGCGTCCTCGCCGCGCTGCGAGGCGAGCGCCCCGAGGGTCTCCAGCGTGACCAGCAGATCGGCCCGATCGGGCCCCGCGGCGCGTTCGAGTTTGCCGAGCGCTTCCCTCAGGAGTGATTCCGCCTCGGCGGATCGTCCCAGTTTCTTGACGATCAGGGCGAGGACGTTGAGGTCTCTTCCGATCTCGATTTGACTGGCCCTGGGACTGGCTCGTCGGGAAGCGAGCACCCAGCGCGCCAGGGGCTCGGCCTCCGCGTGTCGTCCCATCGCCACGAGGACTCGGGCATAGTCGGCGTTGGATCGCGTCATGAGGGCGGGATAGTCGGCCTGGTGGGGACGAATGGCCTCGATCGCGATCCGAAACGCCTGGGCGGCGCGGGGGAGGTTGCCCCGTCGTTCGGCCATGTGCCCCGCGTTGTTGTGGTAGGTCCAATCACTCAGCGCGTCGATCGGAAGGTCGGACGCGAGAGCCGGAATCGAACCGAGGAAAAGAA
>JBFWRA010001044.1:0-2647 GCA_050249155.1 Isosphaeraceae bacterium
CCGGGTGTCCGGCGGCGGTGCGCGGAACCCGCTCTGGCGACAGATCCAGGCTGACATTTATGGTAAAGACGTCCATACGTTGCAGGCGACCGAGGGCCCGGCGTTCGGCGTGGGACTGCTCGCCCAGGTGGGAATCGGAACGTTCTCAAGCGTTCCCGAAGCCTGTGACGCCACGATCCGACTGGCCGAGCGCACCACCGTCGACACCTCCGCCCGGGCCTACCACGAACGCGGGTACACAATCTATCGACAGCTTTACAAGGACCTGCGCTCGACGTTCGCCGAGATCGACGCGCTGGTCGAATGGTCACGTACGTGAGGGTCGTACCGATGGCGACCACCGCCTCATTGATCGAGAGAGGACCCGAGCCTGGGCCCGAACTTTACAGGTTGACCGCGTCACAGGTTGCGAAAATGGTCGAGACGGGGATTCTGCCGGGATCAGAATCGGTCGAGTTGCTCGACGGAGTTCTCTGGACCATGACGAAGGGGGAACTTCATAACGCGATCGTCGACGTCCTGGGGGAACTCCTGCGGGCGAGGATGCCTCCGGGATACCGGGTTCGCGAGGAGGAATCCACTTCCGCGGATGATTATTCCTTGCCGGAACCGGATCTCGCGATCTTTCTCGGCGGCCCATTCGACTTTCTCCCGGACCCGGCCCCAATCGGAAAGGCCGCGCTCGTGATCGAGGTGAACCTGAACTCCCCCTGGGATCACGACCGAAAACGAGCGATGTACGCCCAGGCGGGTGTCGCCAGCTATTGGGTCGTGGACGTCGCGTCGCGACAGGTGGTCGTCTATCGTGATCCCGCGGGCTCGACGTTCGACGCCCATGCGACTTTCCGAGGCGGCGACGCGATTCCACTATCCATCGACGGCCAGCTCCTGGACTCGATCGAGGTCGACGCGGTCTTCCCGCCCCTCTCGAAACCCGACGCGCATTGATCCCCGAGAGTCTTGAATGGCGACGTCAAAGCGCGGCCCGAAAAAGAATGTGAGACCTGTCAGCGTGCCGGAGCTCCCGACCGACCCGGGGTCGCCCTCGGTCGCGTTCTGGACACGGCCCCGCCTGGCGCTGGCGGTCACGGCGCTTCTGACCCTCCACCTTTCACTGGCCGTCCGCAGTCTGGTTCTTGAGAATCCCACCATCGACGAGGTGCTTCACCTTCCCGCGGCCATCACCTACTGGCAAAAAGGGACGTTCCGGCTCTATCACCACAACCCGCCGCTCTTCAAACTGGTCGCCGCCCTTCCCGCGATGGCGATGGGCCCGAGACTCCCCTATCACATGCCGTCGTGGACCGTCGAACCGCCAAACAAGAGCGCGTTCGGACACGAGTTCCTTCAGTTGAACGCTCCAATTTATTTTGAATTATTCACTCGATCACGACTCGTCATGCCGATCTTCTCCCTGATCGGCGGGTTGGTGGTCTTCTCGTGGTCTCGGAGGCTGTACGGGGCGGGGGCCGGCTTGCTCAGCCTGACGCTCTGGACGCTCTGCCCGAACATCCTGGCGCACGCCAGGCTGCTCACCAGCGACGTCGCCGCGGCCTCCATCGGCGTCCTCGCCACGTTTACGTTTTGGAGGTTCCTGAAGAACCCGACCTGGAAACTCGCGGCGCTCTCGGGGATCGCGCTGGGCGTCGCGCAGTTGACAAAGTTCAGCCTGGTCGTGCTGTATGGGTTCTGGCCCTTCCTGGCCCTGGCGCGGACCGTGACTGACCAGGCCTGGCGCCTGGCCGTCGCACGGACCCTCGCGCAGGCGGTCCTCGTCGTGGGGCTGAGTCTGTTCGTGATCGGCCTGGGCTACGGGTTTGAAGGGGTTGGCACGCCGCTGGGCGACTTTGAGTTCGTCTGTCAGACACTGACGCGACCCGTTCCCCCGGGCACGCCCAGGCCGGCGAGCCCCGACGCCCTCCTGAATGGCGCCTATCGCTACCGCGTCAATCGATTTCGCGGGACGTTTCTCGAGTCCGTGCCGTCACCTCTTCCCAGTCATTACCTTCTGGGCTTCGACGAGCAGAAGCTGGAGGCCGAGGGTGTTCCCCTCAAGTTCATGGACCCGACGGTCACGGGACCGCGGGGCGACGAGCCTCAGGGGTATCCCGTGTACCTCGACGGGGCCCTTTCTCAAAAAAGTTGGTGGTACTATTATGTTCTAACCCTGATCTACAAGGTCCCCGAGGGGACCTGGCTGATCGTTCTGGGTTCGTTTGGCGTCCTGGCGTTTTCGAAACGATCACGGGCCGACGGATTCGACGAATTCGCCGTGCTGACCGTGCCGGCGGTCGTACTGCTGGTGATGAGCGTATTCACCAACATCGCGATCGGCCTGCGCTATGTGTTGCCGGTTTTTCCCTATCTTTTC
This sequence comes from Isosphaeraceae bacterium, assembly GCA_050249155.1. Lineage (GTDB taxonomy): Bacteria > Planctomycetota > Planctomycetia > Isosphaerales > Isosphaeraceae > JBFWRA01. The sequence continues at coordinate 2,372 of JBFWRA010001044.1, forward strand.
ATCTCGGCGGGCAAACTCATCCCCTGGGCCTCGGGATTTCGAAGCAAGGCGACACGGGCCGCGGCCTGGTCCTTGATTGGGCTTGGCCTGATCGCCACCTCGTCGGCGACGCTGACGATCCACCCGCACTATCTGGCTTACTTCAACTGGGCTTCCGGAGGGCCGGACCAGGGGGCTGAGCACCTCATCGATAGCAACCTCGACTGGGGTCAGGATCTGATCGGCCTTCGCCGCTGGCTCGAACGAAACGCGCCCGGTGAACCTGTGGGACTGGCC
>JBFWRA010001045.1:0-2643 GCA_050249155.1 Isosphaeraceae bacterium
GACGCGGACGGTCGGCTCGCGTCTAAACTGAATCATGGAAACGGGCTGGGAAAGTCTCCCAACCTCGGTCGTTCCCTCCACCGGAGTCGCACCCGCGCCCCTGGGATGAATTCGACGGCCTGGCCGCTCCTGTTCGTGACGCTCGGATTCATCCTGCTCGTCGCGGAGGTCTTCATTCCCTCGGGCGGCGTCCTGGGCGTGGTCTCGCTTGGGCTGATCGTTTGGGGGGTCTGGCTGGCCTTCCAGGGTTCCTTCGTCATGGGGGCGGGTTTTCTCCTGGGCGTCATGGTCCTGGCGCCGATCGCGATCGGCCTGGCGTTCCACGTCTGGCCGAAGACCCCGATGGGACGCCGATTGATCCTGTCGCCACCACGCCCCGAGGATTCGGAGGAAGCCCACGAGGGCCCTCGATTGGACCTCCTCGTCGGCCTGAACGCGACGGCGATCACCCCGTTGCGACCCTCGGGCAGAGTCGACTGCGAGGGCCGATCCTACGACAGCCTCGCCGAATCCGGGCTGATCGACGCGGGGGCGAAGGTCGTGATCGTGGGGTATCGATCGGGCGAACTGGTCGTTCGAGAATCTTCCCCCCCGGCGTCGACCTCCCCTCCGATCTCCGCCTTCCCGAACCTCGAACGTTCCGCCTGAGGCCTCCTTGAGAACCCCAGGCGTCCTTGATCGATCACGAACCCAATCCGACCGGGGACGAACTTTCAATCACCCGGTCGCTCCCGAATGAGGTTGACTCATGATTCCCACACTCTTCGCCCAGGCGCAGGGGCCTCCATTGAACACCTTCTTCGTGCTCATGGTGATCGCCATCGGCCTGTTCGCGCTGGTCGCCAGCATTTTCTTCGCGAAGTATTTCAACCTCTGGATTCAAGCGAAAATGACCGAGGCCAACGTCGGCATTTTCGACCTGGTCGGCATGTCGTTCCGCAAGGTGAACCCGAACATCATCGTTCGGTCCAAGATCATGGCCTATCAGGCGGGTCTCTCCGACAAGGACGGACTGACGACCAAGAGCCTGGAGGCCCACTACCTCGCCGGCGGCAACGTCCCGAACGTGATCCGGGCGCTGATCGCCGCGAACCGCGCGGACATCCCGCTGTCTTACAAACGGGCCGCCGCGATCGACCTCGCGGGTCGAAACGTGCTGGAAGCCGTGCAGACCAGCGTGAACCCCAAGGTCATTCAATGCCCCGACCCGACCCAGGGAAGGCAGACCGTCGACGGCGTCGCCAGAAACGGCATTCAGCTCAAGGTCAAGGCGAAGGTGACCGTCCGGACGAACCTTGACCGTCTCGTCGGCGGCGCGACCGACGAGACCATCATCGCGCGGGTCGGCGAGGGGATCGTCAACGCGATCGGGTCGGCCGACACGCACAATCAGGTCCTCGAAAAGCCCGACTCGATCTCGAAGCGCGTGCTGGAGAAAGGACTCGACGCCGGGACCGCCTACGAGATCCTCTCCATCGACATCGCCGATATCGACGTCGGCGACAACGTCGGCGCGAACCTCCAGGCCCTTCAGGCCGAGGCCGACACCCGGGTCGCCCGCGCCAAGGCCGAGGAGCGCCGGGCCTTCGCCGACGCCGCCGAACAGGAAATGATGGCCAGCGTCCAGGAGAACCGCGCCAAGCTCGTCCTGGCCGAGTCGGAAGTTCCCCAGGCCATCGCCGAGGCGTTCCGCCGCGGCCACCTCGGCATCGCCGAGTACTATCAGCTCAAGAACGTCCAGTCCGACACCGAGATGCGTTCGTCCATCGCCGGCACCGGCCACTTCCGCAAGGAAAGCAACGGCGGTTGAACTCATCCCGCTTCCCGGGGAATGGATCAGGAGCCACCGATGATTCGACTTGAGAACCTGTTCCAGTTCATCGTACCCCTGACGTTCCTGGCGATCTGGGCGATCACGTCGCTATTCAACCGCGAGGCGCAGCCCCCCCCGCCCCGGAGGGCGCGTCCTCCCCGTCCCCAGGGCTGGGAGAGTGGGGAATCCCCGGGCTCGACCCGGCCCCCCGCCGGGCGAGACCCCCGCGCCTCGACCCCGAACCGCGAGGCTCGCCCCTTCCAAATCCAGGAGTCCCTTCGAGATAAGAACGAAGATATCCTCATCATCGAGGCCGATCCGAGATCCAGCGACGCGCCCGCCCGGGTCCGACCAGGCCGCGGTGGCCGCACGGCGGGCCCGGGAAAGGGCCGGGTTTCCCGTTTCGGTCTCGACGACGGGGAGCGACGCGACAAGCCGGCTCGAAAGAGCGCCATCGAAGGAATCCGAGGCGCGATCGACGGTTCGACCCCGGTCCAGTCCGAGGCGCTGAAGCCGATCAACCTCGCGCATGAGTTGACCATCAAGGGCTCGCTCCTGACTCCCACGTCACCCACGGACCTCGGGGTCACCAGGAACGTGACCCCCACCGCCTTTGGGGTTCCACTGACTCGGGAAAATTTGCGCAAGAACTTTTTGATCTCCGAGGTCCTCTTTCGGCCGCCGGTCGGACTGCGAGGCCGCTCTCTGGTCTCCCCGCGATCGGGCCTCGACCCGATCCCTCCCGTCGTGGAGTGATTCTGGCCTGGCGCGGGCCGATCCCGGCGGCCGTGTCGGCTCCTCGCGCGGAAATTCGATTCAGAGGGAAGGTC
>JBFWRA010001046.1:0-2641 GCA_050249155.1 Isosphaeraceae bacterium
ACGGCGCCGCGAATGGGTGGGCGATCGTCGACCTGAATCCAGCCGTCGCGCGCCGTGGCAATCAGTCCATGGTCGTGAAGTAGTTGCGCGAGCAACGGATTGATCGTCGAATCGCCGCCCGAATCCCACGGTGACCGCGTCGTCGATTGGGACCGCTCCGACGCTGACGGCGACGAATTCGAACCGCCGGTCAGCGCGGCCAGCAGTGCCGAAGCGTATTCGCGTAGAGCGCGAAACATCGCGGACCCTCATGTGAAAGGTCGAGGTCAAGGGTGAGCGGACCGACCCGCCGAGACGAGGAATCGTCGCGAGAGAACCACCCTGGCGAATGGGCTCGACCTCGGCCGCGACGAGGGAAGGCTGGCGATCAAGGCCCTCGGCCAGGCCGCGGCTTCGTCACTCCAGGCAATGCGTTCCGTGGGTGACCGCGCCGCCGGCCCGAAGCGCCGCGGCGACCAGGACCGTCTCGGCGATCTCGGCTTCCGAGCAACCGGCGGCCTTGGCCTTCTTCGTGTGGATTTCGATGCAATACGGGCATTGCGTCGTGAGGGCCACCGCGACGGCGATCAGCTCCTTGTACTTCGCCGGGACCGCCCCGTCGGCCATGGCCGCCTTGTCGAAGGCCAGGAAACCCTGCCATGCGTCCGGAGCCAGTTCGCCAAGCTTCTTCAACTTCTTGAGGTTGGCCGAGTCGTACACGGATGATCCCCCTGGTGAAACGGATTGGACCTGGTGATCTCGATCCTGGCCGACGATCCACTGACGGCGCGCCGAAGTGGCGCGAACCTGGGCGTCGGTCGACCCAACGCGGCGCGTGCGGACCCAACAGTCGAGAACCGGAATGATGATACCAGAAATCGGTGCGACGGACTGGGTTCGCCGCGTCGAGCGGTCAAGATCCGTCCGCCTTCGTGGGTGTGAGCGCCGATCGCCGGATCCACACGATGACGCGTTTGACGACATAAATTGGCACGCGGTGGAGCAAACCGCCCAGCCAGCCGAACAATAACCAGACGCCGTCCAGGACGCCAGCTTCTCGCGCCGGGTCCAATTCGGCGAGCAGGACGCCCGCGACGACGAGAGAGCCCCATACGATCAGGGTGCCGAGCAAGACGCCGAGCCAGTTCCATCGCAGGATGAGCGGCACGGGCAGGATGGCCGCCGCGATCAGGCAGGCATTGTCCACAGTTTGGGGAGACATGAAGTCACCTCATTCCGTTCGTCACGATCGACCGATCCAAGGGAGGAGGGCACGCCTCATCCCGATCTTTCACCCTTTGCTCCTTTATGTTACCACTCGCCCGGTTTTGGGCGTCGCGAATCGAGGGCCAGGGTGATGCTCAGCGGGTTCGTCGGAAAAACCTTCGCGATACTTGGGAAGAGTGGCTGGGGTCCCGTCCGCGAAACTTCAGCGCTGAGGCCCGAAAACCGGGGTCTCGCGGACGAGACCCCAGCCATCCGGTCATATCAGCGTGCGAGACTCACCCAAGGTATTCTCACGCGATACCTTGGCGTCCGGTTTCCGTCGGGGCTGGCCGGCATGCTCGGGCTTTTGCTGGCGGTCGAATGGGTCGTGGCCTCCGGAGCGGACGGCCTGGCCCCGTACGGGGCGCTCGGAGCGCGGTCCGCGAGTCGCGCCGCGCGCCATGAGGCGCGCTCGGCGCGGGTCCTGGCGCTGGGCGATAGCGTCTTGAAGTTCGGGTTCGACCCCGCCGCGTTCGACGAGGGATTCGGAGCGGAAGGGGCCTACAACCTCGCGGTGCCGGGCACTCCCCCAATGCTCGGCGAGGCGCTCTTGCGACGGGCGTTGGCGGCGGGGGCTCGGCCCGAGGTGATCGTGATCGGCTACATGACCCTTTCCGGCGACCCCAGGGTCCATCTGAACGACTTCGCCGAGGTCTTTCAGCCGGCCGACGCCCTCCGCCTGGCCAGGGACGCCCGGGACTCGGGCCTTTTCCTGGGCGTGATGGCCCCTCGGGTCTTGCCGACGCTGCGCTATCGGGCCGCGTTGCGGGCGGGCGTGCTCGCCTCGCTTCGGGGAGGACCGACCGAGCCTGGCGGCCCGTTCGCGCCGGGAGTGCCCGGCCCCTCGGCGGCCAAGGCGAGCCTTCGGGCCTGGAGAAAAGATCGTGGGGCGGAACTTCGCGAGGCCGACGGCCGGTTCGACGGCCGGATGGAGCCCGACCTGGAGCGCAGGCTTTATTCCAGCCAGTGGCGGGTCCACCCGGTGCTCGCCCGATCGTTTCGCAGGCTCTGCGACCTGGCCACCGCGAGTGGGGCGTCGGTCCACGTCGTGGTGACCCCCATCGCACCCGAGGCCCAGGCCCGCCGAGACGCCCTGGACCTCGACGCGCCGCACACCAGGAACCTTCGCGCCGTGCTCGCCCGATCGCCAGGCGTGACGGTGCTCGACGCCCGGCGTTCCGGCTATCCCGCCGACGCGTTCTTCGACTCGTGCCACCTCAACGCCTGGGGGGCCGCGAGGCTCAGCGCCGACCTCGCCCGGGCCGTGAAGACCCCTTCGGCGACGTCCTCCGCCTGGGTCGCGCTACCGCGGGTCGTCCCTCGGATCGCGACGAGACGAACGCCGTGAGGACGATCTGGGGATCTCAAATGAGCAGATGAGACGTTGGTCCACGAG
>JBFWRA010001047.1:0-2641 GCA_050249155.1 Isosphaeraceae bacterium
GAAGGGTGGAACGGGTCGCCAGCGCCCGTCCCGGCGATACGATCGGGCTGGGGAACCGATCGTTCCTGCTCGAAGGGCTGACCTCCTCCCCCACGGTCCCGAACGCGGTCGATCGTGGTCCCGCGAAAACCCGGATCGTCGACCGACCCGGGATCGAGTTCCCAATCCACGCTCCAGCGGCCTCGCCGATTCCGCCCACGAGCCCGGCGGCCTCGCCGGTCCCGCCCCCTCCGCCGGTGATCGTCCCGCCCACGCCCATGCCCACGCCCGTGATGGCGTCGCCGACGGCGAACCCTCCGATGGCGGAGGACTGGGTGCTCGGGGCCGCGCTGATCGAGGGGCCCTTGTTGAGCCTGATCTTCGCGCTGGGGTCGGGCCTGGGCGCGGCGAAGTTGCTTCAGGGTGGAGCGGAGATTCCCCCGGGGTTGCCGACGTTGCTGGCGCGCTTGGCGGTGGTCGCCGTCGCCACGGGCCTGGGGGTGGCGGTCGCGGGGCGTTCCCCGTCGCTTCGGGCGATTCCCGCCTGGGCGCGAGGGGTCGAGGTACTCGCCCTGGGCGTGACGCTGAGTTGTCTGGCGATCTGGGTGACGGCCACGGTCGTCGCGGGGACGGCGGGGGGAATCGGTGGACTGGGCCTGCTCGCGCTGGCCGGGGCGGTCGGGTTCGCCATCGGCCTGGCCATCGACGCCGCCTCGCCAAGCCGCGCGGTGGCCTGGGGGGTCTCGGGGGTCGTGGTGCTGGCCGTCTGGCTGCTGGGCGCGGAGCCTGCCCTGTTGCCGAGCCTGCCGGGCTGGGCCAGGAGCCTGGCCGCCCTCACCCCCTCGCGTTGGACGCTGGAGGGCTTGCTCTTGCTCGAATCGGGCCGTCACCCGTTCGAAAGCGGCACCGGGCCGATCGACCTGGCCGAGGCGTACTTCCCCGCGTCGACGGCCCGGATGGGTTTGACCGCGGTGGTGACCGCGCTGCTGGCGTCGCTGATCGGCTGGGGCGTCTGCGCCGCGGTCCTCACGGCCTCGCGACGCCCACAGGCCCCGCAAGGGCTCTGATCCGATCCCGACGTTCGTAAGGGGCTGGGTGCGCCCGATAGTGGTTCTCGGCGAGGATCAGCCCGGCCATCGGCTTTCGACCGTTCTTGAATCCCGCGGAGTCGGCGAAGCCTTCGAGCCTGGTCAAGAACATGCTGGACTGTCGACGCGTCCGATCCAGCCGAACGGTCAACTGATGATAGGCCCAGGCGTCCGCCGCGTATTCCTCGTCGTCCGGGTAGGCGAAGAGCAGGGGGACCAGTAGCCCCGACAGGGTGTCGACCCGCTTCTCCCTCGTCGCGGCCCGACCCGCCTGGGCGACCTTGAGCGCGTGCCTCATGTCGACGTGCGCGATCTCGTGAGCCAGCGCGAACTCCAGGACGTAGTCGTCCTCCGGAGCCACGTCCTCACCGGCGAACAGGAAGAATCCCTGGGAGACGTAAATGAATCCTCCTGGCAAGGACGCGCAAAACACCTCGTCCGATTTGAGGACGAAGAACTTGTAATCGACGTCCTCGCGCTCCCTGGCGTCCAGGAGCTTGCGCGCGGCCCGACCGATGCGCTGAAGGTCCCCTTGGTCGTCGATCGGGACCACGGCGGTGAGCCTGGCGTGGAGGTCCGCCCCGAGCCTCATCTCGTCGGCGGCGCTCAGTCTCGTCAGATCAAGCTCGTCGGCCCAGTGCGGCTCGGGCGGAGGCAACGGTGGCGGCTTGGGCGGCTCAGGAGGGGAAGCGGGGGTCGGCTCGCGTTTCGGTACGACCTTCTTGGTCGAGGCCACGACCTTGGGCTCGGGTTCCGTCGGGCTGGCGACGGGCGCGGGTTCGATCACGACCGGCGAGGGCGGGGGAGTCGGAACGGGGGGATCGTTCGGCGTCGACTTGACAAGCTCGCCGACGGTCGAGGCGGGGGAAGGCGCGTCTCGCTCGCGCTGAACGCGGAGCGATTCCCGATGCGTCCTTCCCATGTGGCTCACCAGGGCGCAGGCGAGGACCGTGTAGGCGAGTCCCGCCGCGGCGAAGATCAGTGGACGTGGCATATTCAGAAAGCCTCAAGCGTTCACGTTCAACGTCGGTCAGCCCGGGGCCCCCGGCTCGTTCCCCTGGTCGTTCACGCCGGCCTTGACCTCGTCGAGCTGCTGCTTCAGCGCGGCGCGAAGCTGGGGATACTGCCCACGCTCCTCGCCCAGGTCGGGCACGCCAAACTCGAGGTTCCATTTCTGCATGAACATCACCAGTTCGTGAACCGAGGTGCCGTGGTACTGATCGAGCGCGCCGTAGATTTTATCGATGTTCAGGACTTGCATCTCCTCGGCGGTCTTCCTCAGCCTGAGGATGTAGTTCCTGGCGTCGTTGTAGAGCTTGGGATTCTTGCCATGATCCTCGAGTCGCATGAGGCGGTCTTCCAGGGCCTTGGCCGTCTCCTTCAGGCGGAGCACGGCGTCCCGGGTGGTCTTCTTTTCGGTCTGAAGTTCCAGGACATGGTCCAGGGCGCGCTCGTAATCCTCGCGTTCCTACTCGAACTCCGGCCGGATCAGCGCGGTCGGCCAGCGGCGGCCGTTGGGGTTGATCCGATCCACCGAGACCACGGCGTTATGCGCGGCCGACTGGAACGGAATC
>JBFWRA010001048.1:0-2641 GCA_050249155.1 Isosphaeraceae bacterium
GCCGGAGCCCGCGTCCAACGTCGCATCCTCCCCTGGGGGGGGCGGGCTATAGGGGAGTCTGAGCAGTCTTGAGGAGGGGGTGCCTTCATCCCCCACGATGGCGGAGGGATTCAGGATGTTCAGGGGATCGAAGGCCAGTTTGACTTCCCGATAGACGGGGAGCAACGCGCCAAGCTGTTTGCGGGCGAACGAGGCGCCCGAGTCGCTTCCCAGACCCGCGCCGAGGGCGGTCCCGCCGAGGTCTCTGGCGGCTTCGAAGATGGCCGCGGAGAGGGAGTCGAGTCGTCCGACGTCGTGCTCATCGGCCAGGTTGAGGAACGGGCGGGGGTGAAGTCGACCCTGAGCCGCGTGGGCGTCCACGACCCAGCTCACGTTGTGCTCGCGCATCAGCCCCTGAAGCCGTTGGATCAAATCGGCGAGTCGCTCCGGAGGGACGGAGACCTCTTCGAAGAGGGTCGTGGGCCGGGTGGGTCCACCCAGACGCATCAGCAATGGCTCGACCGATTTTCGGACCGCGATCATCAACTCGCAGTCGGCCCGGCGGTTGACCAGGACCGGGTCGGCCACGAGCTTGCCCTGACGGGCGATCCTGGCGGAAAGGGCCCTGGCGCGGCCGGCGACCTCGTCGGGCTCGTCCCCTTCGAAAAGCAGGACGAGGGCGGCCTCCGCGGCGTCGGCGATCCACTCCTTGAACCGAGGGTTGGCCTCTCGCGCCAGGTGGATCAGCCTCCAGTCGAACAGCTCGCACGCCGAGAGGGACGAACCGAGCCCCGCGGCGGCCGCCTCCGACGCGTCGAGCAGTCGGCCAAACGGCAGTAGGATCGCCACCTGCGCGGTGGCGATGGGCACGGTCCGCAGAGTCGCCTCGGTCACCAGGCCGAGCGTGCCCTGGGAACCGGCGATCAGCCTTGGCAAATGGATTCCCACCCCCGTGGCCGCCTTCGCCAGCGCGTAACCGGCGCGTCCGCCCCGGGGAAAACGCATCAACAGATCAAGGTTTTTGCGAACGAGCGCGCCGAGTTTGCGGACGACGTTGGTCTTGTAATCGTCGGCCTCGTCGTCGAAGGCCGGCCAGAGTTCCTGGCCGAGCGTGGCGGTCTCTCCGTTGGCGAAGACGACGCGGAGTTGATCCAGCACGTCTCCCGTGGCTCCATAACGCACGGAGCAAGGGCCGATCGCGTTGACTCCGACGATTCCCCCGATGGTGGCCACGTCCGAGCCCTTGGGGTCGGGTCCGATCCTGCGGCCCATTGGCGCGAGTCGGGCGTTGAGGTCGTCCAGAACGACGCCCGCCTGCACGACCACGCGGTCGTGATGGATCTCGACGACTCTTCGGAAGTGGCGGCTGAAATCGACGACCAGGCCTGGCCCGATCCCGCCTCCCGAGACCCCCGTGGCCGCTCCCCGGGCGTGGACCGGGATGCCGTTCTCCGCCGCGTAACGCAACGTATGGATGACGTCCTCGACGCCGTTGGGGACGACCACGCCGAGTGGGTCGGATTGATAAAGGCTCGCGTCATGGGCGTACGGGGCGCGCTCCAGTGGCTCGAAGAGCATCTCGCCCCCGAGCACACCTCGTAGATCCTCGGATATCCTCGCCCGTCGTTCGTCCACGGCTGGAGCCTCGACTCGCCAAACCCCTTCGCGCCGTTGACCCTCACGTGCACGCGATCGTGTCAAGGCGCCGGGGGTACGGAGGAACCCGCCGAGGACCCTCGCCCCTTCAATTCCTCAATTCGTAGTCGTTCCTGTCGGTAACGCTCCCCGATCGCGAGATCGAAAGGATGAAACCGCCCGGCGGGGTTCGCCTGCGCGCCTCGATACTGGCTCAGACAGCGGTAGCAGATGGTGACGTCCCCCACCCGAGAGTACAAGACCATGTCGACCAGCGCGGAAAGGAGCAAGATCCCCAGCGCGGGGACCGGACGATCCTGGTACCAGAACACCGTGGAGATCCCGATCGCCGCCACGACGATCGCCAGGCCGAGCCCCTGGGGGAAGTCTTTTTGAAGGTAAAGGTCTTCCGTGCCGCACAGCGGGCAGGCGAGAAGTCCCTCGGCGTCGATCGCCTCGGGTCGGATCGCTCGGACTTCGGGACAGGCCGGGCAACGCGCCAGTCCTCCGGCTTCCACCGGCGACGACGAGCCGACCGCCCCGCATTTCGGGCATTCAAAGGTGAGTTCCATCAGGAGGTCGTCATCCAGGGCGGGAGAGTTGCGAACCATCGCGCGGAGGGGGGTCGATCCCCCACAGTCTACCGGATTGTCATGCGGTCGATAGGAGGACGCGGGGAACTCCTCATCGATCCCTCAAAAACTCGGGTTAGAAGGGAATCCCCGTCTCCCGGGTCAGAACCATGGCGGTTAATTCGCCAAAGAGCACGAGTGTCATCGCGATGTAGAGAATGCCCGTGGCCGACTGGGTCGAGCGAATCGCGACGGTCTTCCAGGTGAGGTAGGTCGCCAGCGCCGGGCCGGCCAGCCCCATACCCCAGCGGACGGCCAGAAAAAGGACGGAGACAGGCTCGCTCGGGGCAGGGGTCGGACTCCCTCCCCACCACAGCGCCAGTCCCACCGCGGCCAGGGCCGCCCGGGCGGCCAGTCCCCAGGACATGCAGCGCACAAACCGCTTCAACGGTTCG